>JBFFMB010000282.1:0-3413 GCA_041554455.1 Bacteroidales bacterium | reverse complement strand
TTCCATTGTATGATGTTTTAGAAATCATTCCTTCAACTGATGGAAATACAATATTTAGTTCAAGCGGAATTGTAATTCCGGGTAATGAAGATCAAAATCTTTGCTTGAAAGCCTACCATCTTATAAAAGAAGATTTTAATATTGCTGCTGTAAATATTCATTTACATAAGGTCATCCCGATGGGTGCAGGTTTGGGGGGAGGGTCTTCAGATGCAGCTCACACCCTTGTATTATTAAATGATTTGTTTAAACTAAAATTGGGGAATGAACAATTACTTCATTATGCTTCCAAATTGGGTGCTGATTGTGCTTTCTTTTTAAAAAACAAACCGATATTGGGCTTTGAAAAAGGAGATCAATTTAAAGAGATAAATTTGAATTTAGAGGGCTACTTTATGGTTATTGTGAAACCTGAAGTTCATGTGAGCACGGTTGATGCTTACGCGGGAGTAATTCCTGGCCAACATCTTTTTTCATTAATTGAATTGATTGAGAAGCCCGTAAGTGAATGGCGGTTTACCTTGAAAAATAATTTTGAAGAAAGTGTTTTTCAAGTCCATCCTGAAATTGAAAAAATAAAAAATACATTCTATGAAAAGGGAGCTGTTTATGCTTCAATGAGTGGGAGTGGTTCATCCGTCTATGGCTTGTTCAAAAACCCAATTGATTTATCGCAGAAATTTAAATCCTATTTTTATTGGTCATCAAATATTTAATCCACATTCCAACTTTTATCATTTTAAATCGTCTTTAATAAAAAGAGTAGAATTTGAAGCCACGTATTGAAATGCATACCGAATTAGTTAGTCAGTGTATCCGCGGAGATTCGCGTGCACAATACAGGCTCTATAAACTTTATTCAAAGGCGATGTATAATATTTGTATCCGTATGTTAGCAAACAGGCATGAAGCCGAAGACGTCCTTCAGGAAGCGTTTATTAGCGCTTACCGGAACCTGAATTCGTTTAAGGGGAATTCAACCTTTGGTGCTTGGTTGAAACGGATTGTTATCAACAAATGTATTAGCCAATTACGCAAAAACAAGCTCAGCTTTGTTGAGTTAGAAAAGCTTGATTTTGAAACTTCCGATCCTTTTGATTCATCAGATTATTCGGCATTGAATCCCGAATATATTCATCAGGCAATAAAAGAATTACCCGAAGGATCCCGAGTGGTTTTTAATTTGTTTGCTGTGGAAGGCTACAAACACAAAGAAATTAGTGATTTATTGGAAATTTCAGAATCAACTTCAAAAACTCAATATTTACGAGCACGATCCATTTTAATGAATAAATTAAGTTTAACGGTCCATGAAAACTAAGTTCGAAGATTATTTAAAACATAACAGAGCTTCGTTGGATGTCGATGAACCGGATGACGATTTTATCTGGTCAAGCATTCAAAACGAACTAAAACCTAAAAAAAACTTCCAATGGTTCAGTTGGAAAGCTGCAGCCATTATATTAATGGCATTGGTCAGTGGTTTTGTATTGAATTCTGTTATGAACCCAACACCTAAAGTTGTGCAAATGACTTTGGCCGATATTTCTCCAGACGATGCTGAACAGCAACAATTTTATCAAGCATCCATCAAAGAGAGATGGGATCAGATCAATAAACAGAATATTAAGCGTTCTGATTATGCTGAAATATTTAAAGAAATGGATCAATTGGAACAGCTTAAAGCCGAGAGTCTCGAAGATTATAAAGAGCTTGGCGGAAATCCTCGATTGGTGAAAACACTATTTGAGTATTACGAAATAAAGATTCGTTTGCTTGAAATAATGTTGGCCGAAATTGATAAAAATAATAATGCTAAAATCAAAAATCAAAGCGATGAAAAATTTTATTAAAAAAATAACTTCCTTGTTAATTATCATGCTATTGATAAGTTTAACAGCTAATGCAAAATCCTTTGAAAAAGAAGGTAAGATTGAAAAAGAATTCAATATTGATAAAAATACACGTATTGAAATCTCAAATAAAAATAGCGATTTACAATTAAAAGTTTGGAATAAACAAATGGTTAAATTGGAATGTTTTTATAAAATTCGAGCCAATGACGAAGACGATATTACAAAAACCATTGGAGCTCTTGAAAATATCGATGTTGATAAATCTTCATCTTTATTAAGTATTGAAACAGCGGTTTTTTCAAGTATAAAATCAACCGTTTTTTCAGGGATGATAAGTAAAATTGCTGCTACTTTATCGACAGGGACTGTTGTTAATTTAAGGGAGTATAAGGTAGAGTATGTTTTAACATTACCCGATAATCATGATTTAACCATTAAACAAAAATATTCTGATGTTAATATGCCCAATTATGCAGGAACTCTTCGATTGGATTTATATGATGTAAATTTTTATGCCGGGCAATTAATAAATGCAGAATCAATAAAAACCAAATATTCAAAATTAAATATTGAAGCATTGGGGAATTCTGAGCTTGATCTTTACGATACCGATGTTGATCTTGGATCAATGGGTGATTTGAAATTGAAATCGAAATACTCAAAATTTGAAGCTGATGTAGTAGGAGCTGTGACCTTGGATTCTTTTGATGATAAATTTTATTTTACTGAGTTAAAATCAATGGTTGGTAAATCTAAATATTCGGATTTTGAATTAGGGAATATGGCTTTTGCTGATTTGGATTTATATGATTGTGAATTAAAAGGAAAAGATTGTGGCAAACTCAAAATCACAGGTAAGTACTCAGGAATTGTGATGAATGATATTCATATTTTCGAATATCCAGATTGTTATGATAATAATGTAAAAGCGCGTTTTGTAGGTGAATTTTCAAGCGATTCAAAATATACTGAATTTGAATTTGATCATGTAGCCGGATTTATAGACCTTGTCACCTATGATGATAAGCTAGTTGTTGGCAAAATGGATGAAGATTTTTACGCTATAACAATTAATGGAAAATACACCGATGTTGATATTAACATTCTGGGAAATCCAAAATACTTTTTAGATGTTAGTTTTAAATACACAAAATATGAATTACCTTCTGATGTTCTTTTTTCGAATGTTGATACAGGGAGTAGCAAGTTTGTGGCATCAGGAAGAACAGAAGGCTTAAAAAAAATGGATGTGGTGAAAATCAGAACAAATGAAGTAGGAATTAGAAAGGCCACTATTGGGAAAATAAGTATTGAACAATACGATGGGAAATTATCGATAAGAAAGTAAGTTTGATAAATTCAGAAAAGCCGGATAATGATATTATTCGGCTTTTTTTATTTGGGGGCAATTCGTATCAACATAATCCCAATAAGGCTAAATAAAATGATAGGAACCCATGCTGCAAAAAGGGGTGGCAAATTTCCGACTGTTGCAAAAACCGTTGATATTTGCATAAATAGGATAAACGAAAAAGCAATGGCGAGACCCAATCCTAA
>JBFFMB010000281.1:0-3415 GCA_041554455.1 Bacteroidales bacterium | reverse complement strand
GTATTCATTAGCAAGGGTTTATAAGGTTTCTATTGATCAGATTCTTTCTGAGAATCCTGCTGCAAAAGATCGATTATTGCTTGGACAGGAACTAAAAATTCCTGTTCAAACTACAAAGACTGTTGTTGATAAAGTGAAGGTAAATAAGGGGCCAATAAAAAGCACTTCAAAACGGTCGAGTCTGTTAAAAAAAGATGCTGATATTAATAGAGTTGTCAGAGATTCTATAAATAGTATACAAGCAGTTCATAACGATACAGAGAATCGAGATGTTGTTTTAATGGCTGAACAGGAATTAGAATCTCCGAGAGCCAACGAACATATTGTAAAAGCAGGAGAAAACTTGTATCGTTTAGCTATCAAATATTGGGTCAGTATTGATGATATTAAAAAAGCAAATCCTAAGTTGACAGATCGGCTTTATGTTGGTGAGCGAATTATAATCCCTTCAATAGAAAGAAAAAAGGATCTAAGTATCACTACAAAAAGAAGACGAAAGATATCACGTAAAGTAGAAACGGATGAGGTTAAGATTCGTTTAATTGATAAAAAAGTAAAAAATTTAATACCGGGATCGAGTTCGAATATCGTGCTTATGTTGGTTAATGGAAAGAAAAGTGCAACAGAATTTAAGTTAAAAATTAAAGTTCCAGAAACCTGGAGTTTGTTAACTGATTATTCTTCTGTGATGATTGCTAAAAAGAGTGAGCAAATAAAAGTACTTAGCTTTTATGTTCCTGTGACAACAATGGTGGGATCCGATGAGATTATAGTTGAAGCTTTTAATAATACCGATAATGAAGCGATAGGAAGCCTTAATATCCCTGTTTATATAAAGCCTAATTATGGACTTGAAGTCAAAACGCTGGAAACACCTGATTATGTTTTTTCAGGTGATTCTTTAGCTGTCAATTTTATGATTCGAAATGTATCGAATACTGAAGTTAAAATTAAGGGAACTAGCGTTTATGAGACATTAGTTGTTAATAAAACCTATACGATTGCATCTGATTCTTTTATCAATGTAAGTGTTCCAATTGCAACCCATAAAGATATTTCGTACTTCACCCGGAAAAGTGTAAATCTGACAGCCTCTATTATTGATCATCCTGAAATTACAGCAGCAAAATCGCATGCTTTTGATATTATCCCCATCAATAAAATACAATTTGATGCTTATAATCGAATTCCAATTCGAGTAACAGGGCTGTATGTTTCTGACAATAGCATGGGGGAAAGTAGAAGTGGGTATATGATCGATATTAGTGCTAAAGGGCAGATTTCCAAAATGAAAAATAAATTTTTGGAACTACACCTCCGAGCACCATCCAATAGCGGGAATCCATTATTTGGACTCAGTGAAGAATATTATTTAAAGTATAATACAGAACGCTTGAACCTAATGCTTGGAGATAATAATTTTAGATTAAGTGATTTAACAGAATCTGCGAGATATGGTAGAGGTGTGGCCTTAGAGTATCGTATGAAAAAAATGATGTTTGGTGCATTTTATAATATTCCCAAGTATTATCCAGATTTGAAAAGTATTTATGCTGCTTATACTTCCTTTTATCCTTCTGAAAAGATGAAGATTAATGCAGCTTATTTGAATAAAACATTTGTCAACGACAGTATTGCAAGCTTGATGACGATCTCTGCTTCATTGATTCCTCTGAAATGGGCGAGTCTTGATTTTGAATATGCAATTGGCAAAACAACGGTAAAATCCTCTGCAGCCTATAAAGCAAGCCTCAGAATTAATGCTTCAAAATACCGGTCATATTTAAATTATACGTGGGCTGATGTCGATTTTCCGGGTTATATTTCAAACACCAGATATCTTTCAACAGGAATCAGTACTTCCGTAATTCCGAAAGCCAATTTCTCCATTAATTACGAATTCAATCATTCTAATTTAGCCTTGGATACTTTATACTCCAATGCTCCTCTCAGTTCAAATTTGAGTTTTTCCGGAATGTTACGAATTAAAAGAGTAAATAGTTTAGGCTTTTCCGTTTATATGCGAAGTCGGGAAGATAAAATGGATCCCCAATTGTTCAATTATAAGGAAATGTCGGGTAGAATTACCTTGCAAACAAAGTTAAAGCGTTTTGAATTGAATCTCTACGGAGAGTTTGGAAAGATTAATAATTTATTGGAACAAAAGGAAGGTGAATTAACAAATATCTTTAAATCCTATTTTTCAATTTTATATAGCTTCAACGAGAACGTTTTTTTGGATGGATTTGTGAATTATCAAGGAGGTAAATATTTTCAAAAAGAAGGAATTAAGTCTGTTTTTTATGGATTGACTTTAAATGCTCAAATAAAGAAGAAGTTGGATCTATTGATTGAATATCAAAGCGATTTTGCAATGGAGGAATATAATAAAAACAGAAGCCTGCTTTCATCCAGAATCAAGTATACATTGAATAGAAAACATCAACTAGGATTTTCTGTCAATTACAATCTTGTTAAAAATACCTTAAATCAAAAAGATTTCAGTATGGTTTTTAATTATAATTATATCATCAATCTTCCTGTTTCAAAGAAAAAAAATATCGGAAGTTTGAAAGGCAGGGTGATTAACAATGGTGTTGACAATGTTGAAGGTATTGAATTTACGCTTGCTGGAAATAAAGCTTTGACGGACAAAGAGGGTTGTTTTGAGTTTCCTGTGGTTAAAATTGGAAACTATTTCTTACTGATGGACGATTCAAATACGGGCCTAAATACCATCGCTGAAACAGCGGGGCCTTACAAGCTTGAAATATTAGCTGGACAATCAACCGATTTTACTATTTCTCTTACGAAGTCAGCTTGCATTAAAGGTGCTATTGTTATTCAAGAAGAAAAAAACAAGGATAATAAGGCTTATGTAGAAATCAAAGAAAAATTGGGGAACCTAATTATTGAAGTAAGCAAGGATAATGAGCTATACAGACAGTATACCGATAAAAATGGAGGCTTTAGTTTTGATGACTTACGTACAGGAATTTGGAGATTTAAAGTATATGAAGCTGGTATTCCATCAGGATATCAACTATTGACTAAAGAACTTCAAATAGATCTTTCTTCTGGGCAAGTAAAGAATATTGATGTTTTGCTAAAGAAGAAAACACGTAAAATAAAATTTCAAAAATCATATTAATATGAATCATCGTATGTATTTGAAAATTGTTAAACGATTAAAACTGATTATTCTATTCATGATAATCTTTGTAAGTACGATCATAAATGCGCAAAATAAATTAGCTGTTTCAAGAAGAGCTCCCATTAATTTGAACTTTTCTCAGATGTATAAAGCAGGCATGGACGGCCACATTATGGCTGATAATTCTCAATGGTTGAATTATACTGTTTTATTAGGAGACGCTGATCCATCAGCATATATTTCTGTGGATATAGCTTCCGG
>JBFFMB010000280.1:0-3425 GCA_041554455.1 Bacteroidales bacterium | reverse complement strand
TTGAAACTTTCTTTTTGAGAAAAGTAGGTATAAAGAAATCAAAAATCCATTTATTATACCAAGAGCACCAATTATGAGATAAATAATATCGATGGATTTCATTCAAAAATTTGATTTAAAACAAAGTATAAGCAAAGCTTTCAATCACTAAAATAAGAATAATATTGTTTGGTGAGCTTAATAATTTTAAGCTTCCATCTTTATATTTAAACTTAAGAAGAAGATAAGAATTGGTATAAATTCTGTTTGATTTTTTGATAGGATTTTGAGTTGGTTACAAAATTGGAAAATGAGGCATTATATAAAAGCAAAATAATAAATGCAATAAAAGCACCAGCTATAACATCAATAATATAGTGATGTCCGGAATATATTGCTGAAAACCAAATACCAAGCATAAAAATGCCAAAGAACCAATTCATCCAAGGCATTCCTTTCTTAATCCCATAATACAAAACAATAACAGGATATGAAGAGTGCAATGAAGGCATGGCTGCCAACACATTCGCATTTTTATGATATATATTCTCAAAAATTGGCATTCCAATAATTTGGTCAAAGTTGGCTAGTCCCGCTCGATTTCCAAGCACGCCAATATGCAAGTCGAAGCCATAAAGCTCAACATACCAGGGAGGTGCTGCCGGATAAATGTAATAAAAAGCAAAACCCACCAAGTTTACAAGCAAAAAAACCAAGGAATATTCCATAAAGAGTCGCATGTTTTTTACATATAAATACGCCCCAAAAGCCAATGGGATGGGAACCCAATTAATGTAAAACAATCCTGAAAGGACATCTAAAAAACGCGTATGATAGATCGCGAAATATTCGTTCGGTGTAAGCAATACACCGTTCTGAAAAATTCCAAACAATGCTTTTTCAATATCGTAAGGTTCTTGTATATGCACCCTTGACACTTCGTAATTTGGAATTATCCGCATCGAATCATAAACTATCCAATAAATGATAAATACCGAAAAAGCTTTAATAAATCGACGTGATTTTTCATGAGCATAAAAGGCTCCTAACCAAAGAGCGATAAGAAAAAAATGTTCATTCCGAATACCACCAATGATATTAGTCCAAATGATGTATATTAATACAATAAAAATATTAGTAAGGATGTTTGTCTTAGTGAAGCGTTGAAAGCCCATAATAATCTTCAATTATTCAGTAATTATTTTTTCATAGGTATTTTCGCCAGTAGCAATATCAATTCCATAAAGCTCGATATATTTTACTTTAGGCCAAACACCAGAATTATCAGCTTCGATATACATATGCTCCAAATAGGACTGCTTATTATCAATTAAGGTGTGTACATTCGCTTCAAAAGGTTTTTTTTGGAATAACTTAAAATCTCTTTTTTTATTTGCTACCAATTTTACTTGATAAAAATCCTCATCCGATTTGGGTCTGGAACATCTTACTCCATAAGCATACCATTTTTCGATATTGCGTAATTCCATCTTACGACCATCCTCTTCATATCTAATCCAATAAACACCTATAGGTTTGTTTTCGATTAGTTTTCCATCAACATCAAAATTAGCATCGTAAACAATCGTATTGCTATTGTGGTTACGTTGTATATAAAACAAACGTTCTTTCGTTTGAGGGGGCGTAGGATAGTTAGGTTTATCGATATCGCTAAACGACATTAAACCAAAAGTCACAATAAATAAAATTAGTATCCGCTTCATCACTTATAACATTCCTTCCTTTTTGTACCAATCAATCGATTCCTGAACTCCTTTTTCTAAATCGTATTCCACTTTATAATCAAAATCTGTAAGCAAGTCACCACTTTCACATAACCAATTTAAGCTACTAATTTCCTTAAATTTTTCGGTATTCAGCGTAGGAACCTTGCCCAAAAACACACAGGATAGTTTTTCGCTTATCAAAGCAAGGATGCTAACTATTGATTTTGGAAAAACAATACTAAGCGTTTTCTTTTGCATGATTCGCTTAACGATATTATTAAACTCCTTTGTTGTATATTTCTTTAAATCAGTGACAAAATATGACTTTCCTGAAATAGTTGATTCTAAAGAATCAAAAATCAAACGCGTTAAATCTTTGACGTAAATAAAGGTAATATGCTGTTGTGATGTTCCAATATAAGTTTCCAAGCCTTGCTTTATCATTTTGTAACTTAAATAATAATCTTTCTCGCGAGGGCCATAAACACCCGTTGGACGAAAAATAAGATAAGGAAAGCCTTCAAGTGATTTAATGTATTTCTCAGCTTTTAGTTTACTTTCCCCATATAATGAGATGGGACAAGGGGTATCAGAATCTTTAATCGGTTCCAAGGTTTTTTCATCACCTGGGCCATAAGCAGCCAAACTACTGATATAAATGAACTTCTTTGGAATAGAATCGTTTTCTATTAAAGCCTCAATAATGTTCTTGGTATATTGAAAATTGATTGTATCAAACCCATCCTTTTGACAGGTTTTAGTGATTCCAGCATTATGGATCAAATAATCAAATCTATCGTATTTTTTTAAGGTTTCTTTAAGCGATTCTTTATCAGACAGTGCTGACTCAAAAAAATTAATTCTAGGATCTGAAAGATAAGTTCTATCACTAGTGCTTCTTACACCGGCATATACTTCATAATTTCGTTTTAAAGCTTCTTCAACTAAAAAACCTCCAACAAAACCGCTAGCTCCGGTGATCAAAATTTTCTTCATTAAATCTTAAATAAGCTTAATGAAACATCTACGTTTTAAATGCATTCTATTTTCATAACTATCAAACAACAACTGCGCCGATAAATTATCTTCCAATTGAACACCTGTAATGGCAGTTTTTATACCATTATCGATATAAGCCTGCATGGTTTCAGAATAGATAATGGCTGTAATTCCTTTATTTTGATAATCCGGTCTGACAGCTTGTAAAAACATATCTGCCGTATCATTTTTCAATTTCAAGGCTTTTAGTACATGAATGAACCCAAAGGGTAATAATTTTCCTTTTGCTTTAATCAAGGCTTTAGTTAAGGATAACATGGTGATTCCAAAACCAATAACTTCATGGCTTTCTCCGAGCCGTCTCCAAACTGGTGTTGGAGGAAAGTCGTCCTTCTCAGGACCGACGACAATACTTCCTTCCCTCATACCACCGACAAGATAAAAAACACCGGCTCGTATACTTTCTTTTTTTGCAATATATGAGAGATTTTCAATGACATCATCCCGATCTTCAAAACGTGCAACAACTATTTTCCCGGGCTTTCCTACCTGATACTTCATAGTCCGAACCTCTTGTGATGAGAATGTTCCATATAATATTTAAAACCCCGTAATCTTTTTTTCTTAGAGTTGTACTTCTCCTCTTCCCGATAATTTCTCATGCAGTTTCTTCTCCCAATCCCAGGCGGTTTTGATAATATATTCGAGTTTGTCAAACTG
>JBFFMB010000279.1:0-3430 GCA_041554455.1 Bacteroidales bacterium | reverse complement strand
TTAAATTCGATGGGGACGTCCAAAATAATGGTGGCCAATTCTCTCGACATAATAGCTTGATCACCAAATTTTTCCAAATTTTCTTTTAGTTTCCCTTTTAGTTTATCTGTATTTTTTAAGAGGTTATCAATACTGCCAAATTCGCCAATAAGTTTAGAGGCTGTTTTTTCACCAATTCCAGGGACCCCTGGAATATTATCGGATACATCACCCCATAAACCTAAAATATCTATAAATTGTTCAGGTCGTTTGAGACCATATTTTGTACAAATTTCGGAAGGCCCCCAAATTTCAGCTTTATTGCCCATGCGAGCTGGTTTGTACATGAAAATATTATCTGAAACCAGTTGTCCGAAATCTTTGTCGGGTGTCATCATATAGGTAGTAAAGCCTTTTTCTTCAGCTTTTTTGGCCAGTGTACCAATCACATCATCCGCTTCATAACCATCTACAAATAAAAGTGGAATATTTAGATGTTTAATGAGTTTTGTTACATAGGGTATGGCAATGGACAAATCCTCTGGCATGGCCTCGCGATTGGCTTTATATGAGGTGAAATCAATATGTCTGACGGTGGGAGCTTTGGTGTCAATGGCAACCCCAATATGGGTTGGATTTTCATTTTTTAAAACTTCCAAAAGAGTATTGGCAAAGCCGAGTATTGCAGATGTATTCATCCCTTTTGAGTTGATCCGCGGGTTTTTATTAAAGGCAAAATAGGCTCGGTAAATTAGAGCCATCGCATCAAGTAAAAAAAGTTTTTTTTGTTCGGGCATATAAAGATTTTATGAGAAATGTATCAATGTAAGGCAAAGTTAATAAAATGAAGGAGTTTCTATCAGAATAAAAAATTATGAACATTGGCTGTATGAAAAGTTCATCATATGTTGATATTATTTGCAAATATTTATCGTTATATTTACGTTAATGATATCAGTTTAATAACAGGCGAAGAAGACTGCCCCTATTGTAAAAAGGAGATAATTATGGCCGGAAAGAAAAAGCAACAAAAAATCTTTGTACTCGATACCTCAGTGATATTATATGATCATAATGCGATAAATCAATTCGAGGAAAATGATGTAGCCATCCCAATTACCGTTCTAGAAGAACTGGATAATTTTAAAAAAGGGAATGATATTAAGAATTTTGAAGCCCGTGAATTTATCCGAATTATGGATCGATTAGCCGGGAAATACACCCTCAAAAATTGGATCAATATCAATGGGAAAGGTAAAGGAAAGTTTAAAGTGGTCATGAGCCAGCAGGCGAATATTGACGCTACCAAAATTTTTGGAGACAATAAGGCCGATCATAAAATTCTAAATTCTGCATTAGCTTTGGCTATTGAGTTTCCAGATAAAAAAATCATATTGGTAACCAAGGATATTAATTTACGCCTAAAGGCGAAATCCTTGGATATTCAAGCAGAAGATTATGAAACGGGGAAAATTAAAGATATGGATTCCTTGTATTCAGGGAAAACAATTATTGAGGATGTTGAACGTGAAGTGATTGATAAAGTGTATGGTGAAGGCTCATGTACTCTTGATGATTTAGGACTGAAGGAATCCATTCCCAATCATTACTATATTTTAAAACACAACCGTACATCGGCTTTGGCTTTTTATAATCCACAAACAAAATTAATTGAACGAGTAGAAAAAAAATCCGCTTACAAAATTATGCCTCGCAATGCGGAACAGGTTTTTGCTTTGCACGCCATTTTTAATCCGGAAGTAAAACTGGTGACTTTGCAAGGGGTTGCCGGAACAGGAAAAACACTGATTGCCCTAGCTGGAGCTATGGATCAGCGTAGAGAGTTTAAACAGATTTATTTGGCTAGACCAATTGTTCCATTGAGCAATAAAGATATTGGGTATTTGCCTGGCGATATTAAAGATAAGATCAATCCCTATATGGAGCCTCTTTGGGATAATTTGAAGTTTATCCAAAACCAATATCATGAAGCAGATAAAGAATTTAAAGCCATTACAACTGCGCTTGAATCAGAAAAGTTGGTCATAACACCACTAGCTTATATCCGTGGTCGGAGTATTTCAAATGTTTGTTTTATTGTGGATGAAGCTCAAAATTTAACCCCACACGAAGTCAAGACAATTATTACCCGTGCCGGAGAAAACACCAAGATTATTTTTACTGGAGATGTTTTCCAGATTGATACACCTTATTTGGATGCTCAGAGTAATGGATTGTCATATTTGATAGATAAGATCAAGCATCATGAGATTTACGCTCATGTTAAATTGGAGAAGGGCGAACGTTCAGAATTGGCAAATTTGGCTAACGATTTACTGTAAATTATTCCTCAAAAATTACGGTTATTACAGTTTGTCCAACCACTTTTAAACTAAATTTATCAATAGAATTTAGATTGTCTTTAGTGGTATGCCAATGTTTAAAGAAGCCTGAGGATGTTTCATCCGTATAATGAATAATATCGATGGTTGGTATACCCATATTTTGATTAATATATACATGATCATCCAAAATCCCTCCCGTTTTTTCATCCACAAAATAATTTTTGTATCCTATTCTTTCAGCCGTCAGCCAAACTTTTTGAAGAATGTCGGGAGCATATTGAAGTGAAGTGCTTTCTTTCGTGAAATAAGGATTAGCAGCTCCGACCATGTCGAGTAGAATTCCATAACGAGCACGATAATTTATTTGGTGCGGGTTTTTAGACCAGTATTGCGAACCGAGAGCCCAGGAATCATTCGATCCGTATTCGCCCGAATCTTCGACATCAAAAAAGACAATGTCTACTCCAATCTTCGAATTGTGGATACTTAGCTGACGGGCAATTTCAAGTAATACTCCAACCCCACTGGCTCCGTCGTTTGCACCATCAATGGGCATATTCTGTTTTGATTCATCAAGGTCTCTATCTGCAAATGGGCGTGAATCCCAGTGAGCGCAAAGTAAAATTCTATTTTTTTCCTCAGGGAGAAATGAACCAATAAAATTGGTGCCGTTTACGATTGTTTTATTTGCCAATCGCGTTATAAAATCTTGTCTAATGACGTTTGGTGTAAACCGTTTTAGTGTTTGTTCAAGATAATCCCCACATAATTTATGGGCTTTGCTTTCAGGAACTCTTGGGCCAAAAGCCAATTGTTGTTCAATAAATTGATAGGCTGAATCAGCATTAAATTCAGGGACAACTATTTTTTCTGCAACAACACTCTTTTTACTTTCTGCGTTTGTTTTTTTGCTTGTATTAGCACAAGAAAATAAACCGAATAGTATTAAAAGTAGGCTAAATTTTAAAAAATGAATTTTCATTATTTGATTAAATCAGAAGGTTGACCAAAGGTGTTTTCGAATACAAAATCGTTCATTGCTTTACGTTCTCTTTCAGCTAATTCTGTTTTTTGCATTTGTGGATTTAAGATTGATGGATCACCTA
>JBFFMB010000278.1:0-3430 GCA_041554455.1 Bacteroidales bacterium | reverse complement strand
ATGGGTGAATTTTGGGTAAAAGGTCCAAAGGCATTTGAATTTGTTCAACGAATCTCAACTAATGATGTTTCTGCTCTTGTAGATGGTAAAGTTCAATATAGTTGTTTTCCGAACGGAAAAGGTGGTATTGTTGATGATTTCTTAGTGTATCGTATTAATGAAGAAACGTATTTATTGGTCGTAAATGCTGCTAATATTGAGAAAGACTGGGCATGGTGTAATCAACAAAATACTATGGGAGCAGAACTATACAATGCTTCTGACGAAATTGTACAATTGGCGATTCAGGGGCCAATGGCTCTAAAAGTGATGCAAAAATTAACCGATGCTAATGTGGTTGATATGGAATATTATACATTTCAGAAGCTGAACTTAGCAGGCGTTGAAGATATTATATTTTCCACAACAGGATATACAGGTTCAGGAGGATGCGAAATCTATATGGAATATAACGATGGGCCAAGGCTTTATCATGCAATTATGGAAGCAGGCGAAGAATTTGGAATTAAGCCTATTGGTTTAGCGGCTCGTGATACTTTACGTTTAGAGTCTGGTTTTTGTTTGTATGGAAATGATATTGACGATACAACCTCTCCGATTGAAGCTGGTTTAGGATGGATTACTAAATTTGTTGATGGTAACGATTTTATTGACCGTGATTATATGGCTAAATTGAAAGAAGAAGGAATTACTAAGAAATTAACAGCCTTTAAAATGATTGATAAAGGGATTCCTCGTCAACATTATGAAATTTGCGATGCTGAAGGAAATGTGATTGGTGAAGTTACTTCAGGAACCATGAGTCCGATGTTGAAAATTGGAATTGGGATGGGTTATGTCAATAAAGGATTTTATAAAATTGATACCGAAATATACATTAAAGTGCGTAATAAATTATTGAAAGCACAAGTAGTGAAGCTTCCTTTTTATAAAGGATAATCAGTCAATGCAAAATAATTAACCTAATTTTATTTGTAATGAAATCAATAAAAACAACTTTAATTCTATTGATAATGGGTACACTCGTCTCATGTAATCAACAAAATTCGGCTCATAAAGCTGATGAAAAAATGAATGATATCCAATTTCATCTTGAACAGTTTGCGGATTTAAAAATTATGCGCTATCAAGTGCCAGGTATTGAAGATTTAAGTCTTAAGCAAAAACAATTTATATACCATTTGAGCGAAGCAGCTATCTCTGGTCGAGATATTATGTTTGACCAAAATTGCAAGCACAATCTTTTGGTTCGTCGCACGATGGAGGAAATTTTAAAGAATTATAAAGGCGATCGAACAAGCGAAGATTTCCAAAAAATGGTCGTTTATTTGAAAAGAATTTGGTTTTCTAATGGTATTCACCATCATTATTCAGCGGATAAGTTTTTCCCTGGAACATCGGAAGCTTACTTTGCTGACTTAGTGAAAAATTCGGAAGGGGCACATTTTTCTACGAATGAAGGCGAAAATTTAGACGCTTTTATTGCCAGAGTGAGCCCAATAATCTTTGACCCTAGCATTGCTCCAAAACGCGTCAATCAAGAGGAAGGGGTTGATTTGTTACTTACTTCTGCAGAAAATTATTATGAGGGTGTTAGTCAGGATGAAGCCGATGCCTTTTATGCTGCGATGAAAGATCCGAATGATAAAACCCCAATTTCTTATGGATTGAATTCAAAACTAGTGAAAGAGAATGGCAAAATTGTTGAAAAAGTATATTCCGCCAATGGAATGTATGCAGATGCGATCAAGCAAATTGTTTATCATTTAGAGAATGCCGTTGTTTTTGCAGAAAATGAGAATCAAAAAGCCTATGTTCAAACCTTGATTGAATATTATAAAACGGGGGACTTGAAATTATGGGATGAATATAGCATTGCTTGGGCGATGGATCTCGATTCAAGAGTTGATTTTGTAAATGGATTTATCGAAAATTACGGTGATCCAATTGGGATTAAAGCTTCGTTTGAGTCAATTGTCAACTTTAAAGATTTAAAAGCATCTCATCGTTCAGATTTATTAGCTCAAAATGCCCAATATTTTGAAGATAACTCGCCTATAGATAATCGTTTTAAAAAAGAAGAAGTGAAGGGTGTTTCTTCAAAAGTGATAGTAGCTGCTATGTTAGCGGGTGATTGTTATCCCTCAACGCCAATTGGAATCAATCTTCCAAATGCTGATTGGATTCGTGCTAATCATGGTTCAAAATCGGTAACGATTGAAAATATTACTTATGCATACAATCAAGCGGCTTTAGGAAATGGCTTCCTTGAAGAGTTTTCATATTCGCCTCAAGATATTGAATGGGAACATAAATATGGTTTCATGTCAGATAATTTACATACTGATATGCACGAATGTTTGGGGCATGCGGCAGGACAATTATTACCTGGAACCGATCCTGGAGCACTCAAGAATTATGGCTCAGCACTAGAAGAAGCTCGTGCGGAGCTTTTTGCACTTTACTGCATGATGGACCAAAAAATTGTTGATCTAGGGATTCTTCCCAACTTAGATGCAGCTAAAACAGCTTATCTGGGTTATATCCGTAATGGAGCGATGCAACAATTTGCGCGCGTAAAATTAGGTGATAATATTGAACAAGCTCATATGCGTTCTCGTAAATTGATTGCTGATTGGTGTATTGAAAAAGGAAAAGATGAAAATGTGATTGAGAGAATTGTTAAAGATGGCAAAACATATTTTGTAGTTAATGACTATGAAAAACTAAGAGGATTGTTTGGTGAGTTATTAGCAGAGGTTCAGCGGATTAAATCCGAAGGTGATTTTGAAGCAGGTAAAAATCTGATTGAAAATTATGCCGTAAAAATTGATCGCAAACTACATGAAGAAGTTTTGGATCGTTATGGAAAACTAAATATTGCACCTTACGGCGGCTTTGTGAATCCTTTATATACACTTGTTTATGAAAATGGTTCAATTGTCGATATTAAAGTTGAGTATAAAGCAGATTATACAGAGCAAAATTTGTATTATTCTGATAAGTATTCATTTTTGCCTACTTATAATTAAGTCTTAGACCAACTATAATGAGGTATTTTAAATGTTAATTCAATCATTAATTATATGAAGATTTCAAAAGTCCTATTCGCTTTTTTTATTGTATGTATTTCTTCGAATTCGTTTTCCCAAAATTTGAAATATCAGCTTTTATTAAATGATGGAATAAATGAGCTCAGTCAGGGGAATTTTTTAAAAGCCGATTCTCTATTTGATCAATCGATTGAAATATACCCTCATAAAGATGCTTTTTTTAATAAAGCATTATCACTTTTGAGTCAAAAAAATGAATGTGGATTTTGTGAAAATTTGAGGATGGCTTCCTTTTATGAGGATAAAGAAGCGGACTCTTTATATAATGCCTATTGTGTAAATAAACTCGTCCTATTGAAGAGTCCATACGATTCATT
>JBFFMB010000277.1:0-3436 GCA_041554455.1 Bacteroidales bacterium | reverse complement strand
TTTTTGTAATATCTATAAAATTCCCAGTTTCATATGTCTTTGACCAAATGGCTTCTCTTTCTTGATGAGTTAGTTTATCTGTATTTTTTTTCTCTAATACTGGATTGTTTTCAGCACTTTCTGTTTCATATTTTTCAGCAATATAGCCAGCCGAAAATAGTAATATCATTACAAAGGTTAAGCTTACAGCCCATATAAAAATCTTTTTTGGTGACGAGTTTCTAAATAATAATAGCAGGAATCCATTTAATGCATACAATTTGAGAATATCACCCGTATAAAGAAATATTGCATGGACTAATCCAAATGCAATCAAAATGAGCAGGCGTCTTACGTAAATAGAAATGTACTTATCCGTTTTGTCTCTTAAACGTTCAATTTGTATTGCAAAACCTAATCCAAATAGAAATGAAAAAATAGTGTAAAATTTACCTGTAATAAAAATATTGATAAACCATGCAAATACATTTTGAAAACCATGAAGGTCATTATAGCTGCTACCAATATGTCCAGTAGGTGGTTGGCTAAAGGTGTAAATGTTAATAAGGAGAACTCCAAAAAGGGCAAAACCTCTGAGGATATCAATAAATTCAATACGTTGTTTTGCTTGAATGGGGGAAATAGTATGTCCGGTCGTCATATTAGGTCCAATTTTTAATTAGACGAGTCTAAAACAAATTTGTTACATCTTACAATATGTTATTAATCAATACTGATTATTTTATTTTTGTTTACGACCAAAATCTTCAATTTTTTTCAACCATCGATCTCTTTGCTTTTCAGAAGATTTTTTAATGGGACCTAAAGATGTTATTCGTATTGGTTTAATCCCACAGAATCCAAGAATCCCCTTCTTCATAGCATTATGTCCAGGTGCTTTCATAACCCAACGATAATACCAGATAGGACTATCCATTTTTACGATTATGCGAGCCGATTTGCCAATAAGTAATTTATCCCATAAAACAGAATCTTCTCGATATTTAAAAGCAAATCCAGGTAAAAAAGTACGATCAATAAAACCTTTAACTAAAGCAGGAAAGGTTGACCACCAATTAGGGTAAATAAAAACTAGATGATCAGCCCAAGTGATAAGCTCTTGAGCTTTAATTAAATCAGGTTCTAACTCTTGATTTCCACGATAGCCTTCGCTGAAATTTAATTTAAAATCGAGATCGCTTAGTTTAAGCAATTTTACATTTGCATTCACTGATTCTGCACCTCTTTGATAAGCATCTCTTATATACGTACTAAAACTATCTTTTACTGGATGACCTTGAATAATTAGAATGTTTTTCATTTATTTTAGTTCCAGAGGATTTTCAACCTTATCTTTCAGTAAAGCAATATCAATGAGGTCTATCATCTTTTCAACATAATGAAATCTCAAACCTTTCACATAATCATCTCTAATTTCGAGGATGTCTTTTCGATTTTCAGTTGATAAAATAATGTCTTTAATTCGAGAACGCTTGGCTGCTAAAATCTTCTCTTTGATCCCTCCTACTGGTAGCACTTTCCCACGCAGAGTAATTTCACCCGTCATAGCTAAAGCTGATTTAACTTTCCGTTGTGTAAAGACGGATGCTAAGGCTGTAAACATGGTGATACCGGCAGATGGTCCATCTTTTGGTGTCGCTCCTTCAGGAACATGAATGTGTACATTCCAATTTTGAAATACATCAGTATCTAAATTCAATGTACTTGAATGTGATTTAAGATATTCGTAGGCTAGTGTGGCAGACTCTTTCATTACATCACCTAAATTCCCCGTCAGAGTAAGATTGCCTTTGCCTTTACTCAAGCTAGCTTCAATAAATAATATCTCCCCACCAACTGATGTCCATGCTAATCCTGTAACAACTCCAGCAACATCGTTCTTGATAAAACGATCGCGTTGAAAACGTGGAATACCTAATATTTCAGTAAGATCATCTTCCTTCAATTTTTTGTCGAAGGCTTTTTCCATCACAATAAATTTAGCTTTATTACGGATAATTTTTGCGATGTTTTTTTCTAAACCTCTGACTCCTGATTCACGGGTATAATCGTCAATGATTTTTTCAATGGTTGATTTTGGAAAGCTGAGAAAGGATTTTTTAACCCCATGCTCGTGCAATTGCTTTGGGATTAAATGACGTTTAGCAATTTCCATTTTCTCTTCGATCAAATAACCACTGAGATCTATGATTTCCATACGATCACGTAATGCAGGATGGATGGAACTTAAGGTATTGGCAGTAGCAATAAACATAATGCGAGACAAATCGTAATCCAATTCCAAATAATTGTCGTAAAAAGCAATATTTTGTTCAGGATCCAATATCTCAAGCAAAGCGGCTTGTGGATCGCCTTGTACCGTATTCCCACTCACTTTATCGATCTCGTCGAGTACGAACACTGGATTCGATGTTTTTACCTTACGAAGACTCTGTATGATACGTCCAGGCATAGCACCTATATAGGTTTTTCGATGTCCCCTTAATTCAGCTTCGTCGCGAACACCCCCCAATGACATACGTATGTATTTACGATTCACTGCTCGAGCAATCGATTTACCTAAAGAAGTCTTACCAACACCGGGAGGACCTACTAAACAAAGGATAGGCGATTTCATATCGTTCTTAAGTTTAATAACCGCCAAATGTTCAATGATGCGTTCTTTAATTTTTTCAAGACCGTAATGATCTTCATCCAAAATCTTTTGGGCTCGATCCAAATCAAAATTATCCTGCGAATATTCGCCCCATGGAAGCTCAACTAAAACTTCCATATAATTTAAATGGATAGAGTATTCAGCTGCTTGCGGATTCATTCGCTGCAACTTCTTCATTTCTTTATCGAATGACTCAGAAATTTCTTTTGACCATTTTTTTGTTTTGGCCTTATCTTTTAAATCTTTTATTTCTTGTTCATTCGGACTACCTCCAAGTTCTTCCTGAATAGTTTTTAATTGCTGATTAAGCAAATAATCGCGTTGCTGTTTATCAAGATCAACTTTTACTTTTTTCTGAATTTGATTTTTCAATTCCAGCATTTGCAACTCTTTTGTTAAAGAAGCCAGAACTTTATTTGCACGTTCAATCAGATCAGAGATTTCTAATAATTCTTGTTTTTCTTTGATGTCAATATTCAAATTGGAGGAAACAAAGTTCACAAGAAAGACCGGACTTTCAATATTTTTTATTGCAAAACTAGCCTCTGTAGGAATGTTTGGTGATTGTTTAATAATCTGAATTGATAGATCTTTCAACGATGAAATCAATGCATCAAAATTATCGTCACCTAAACTTTTTTCGGCTTGCCCAAACTGAGTCACTTTTGCAATAAGGTAAGGCTCTGTTTGAACCATTGTCTGCAGTACAAATCGCTTTTTCCCTTGGATGATTGCTGTTGTACTGCCATCGGGCATTTGTAATAATTTCATGATGTGGGC
>JBFFMB010000276.1:0-3437 GCA_041554455.1 Bacteroidales bacterium | reverse complement strand
TTAAAGATAGTGATCAATAAAAAAATTTAATTGATAAATTAATATTTAAAAACAACGAAAAATGAAAAAACTATTAAAACTAGCTCTAATCGCTATTTTCACAATAAGCGGTTTATCAAATGTAAAAGCAGAAGACAAAAAAGAAACCAAAGAATTTAAAGTATATGGCAATTGCGGTATGTGTAAGAGTCGTATCGAAAAAGCAGCCAAAGCTGTTGAAGGGGTGACCATGGCCGACTGGGATAAGAAAACCAAAATGATTAAAGTGACTTTTGATGCTGAAACAACCAATATTCATAAAATTCATATGGCGATAGCAAAAGTTGGACATGATACTGAAATGCACAAAGCAGATGATAAAGTATATGCTGCACTTCCAGGATGTTGTTTATACGATCGCCCAGAGTCAAAAAAGAAAATGGACGAACACAAAGATCATAAACACTAATAATAACTGCCATCCGCTAGCTAGCGGATTACTACATTAGCTCAATCCGGAGACTGTTTTTAACAGTTCTCTGGATTAACTTTTTACTCTAGATAAAAAAATAGCCAAAAAAAATATAAGTCATTTCTAAAATTATATAAACTTATATAATTCGTTTAATCTACTTTTGTGTTTATCATGTTTAGAAAAATAACAAACGTATTTGTATTATTCCTTTTTGTTGTAAGCACAACCGGCTTTACAATTTCTAAACACTATTGCCATGGGAATTTGGTTTCTGTATCTATCAATGCAGCGGCTACATCATATGGCGATATGAGTAATTGTAAATGTTGTTATAATGAAAATGAGTTTTTACAATTAAAAAATGAATTTACAGCAACATCTCATACACTAGTTAGCCCTTCAATAAGTTTTGAGCTATTTTCAATTAATCTGAATATTGATCAACTTAATGGGCTAACGAAAGAATTAAATTTTACCTATGCAGCTAATGGTCCGCCAATAAACGACGGGCAATTTTCATACTATATCCATCAATTAAAACTAGCTCCACCTATTTGTTAAATAAACGCAGGATTTATCCTCGAATTGAGTCTTATCTATTGTCATCTATTTAACAAGTACTTCATGAAAAAATTATTAAAAATCATAGTTGCTATATTTCTGATTTCGATTTATAGCAGCATCTTCGCTCAAGATAAAACAGTTATTGAGGGCATCGTTTATGAATTAAGCCAAACCGATACTGAAATTGGGATTCCGGGAGCAAATATTTATTGGCTTGACACTCACAAAGGAACTTCTACTGATAGTAATGGCCATTTTAAGCTTGAACTCCCAAGTATTCAGCCCTATAGATTGGTAGTTAGCTTTATCGGTTTTAAAAAAGATACTTTGATGGTTTCTCCCGATCAAAAATCACTTAAAATTCTTCTAAGCTCGAATCAAGAATTGGATGAAGTTGTGATTGCAGAAAAGGCTATGGGTTCTCATATCAACCGCATGAACCCTATTCTGACACAAAAAATTACGACCGCTGAATTACAAAAAGCAGCTTGTTGTAATTTATCTGAAAGCTTTGAAACCAATGCATCGATTGATGTGTCATTCTCAGATGCAGTTTCTGGAGCTAAACAAATTAAAATGCTTGGTTTGGCTGGTAAGTATAGTCAGATTTTGACTGAAAACATTCCCAATTTAAAAGGTTTAGCAACAACTTATGGATTGGGTTATATCCCTGGAACATGGATGGAATCCATTCAGATTTCGAAAGGAACAGCTTCTGTAAAGAATGGGTATGAATCTATTACTGGACAAATTAACACCGAATTTTTTAAACCAGATGATAGTGACCCATTTCACCTAAATGCTTACGTCAATGGATTCGGAAAAGTTGAAGCTAATGTTTATACTGCAAAAGAATTGAGTGATAAGCTGAGTACCATGTTGTTTCTGCATGCCGAAGATTTTAGTAATAAAAGAGATAAAAATAGCGATGGTTTCTTGGATCAACCATTGATGGAACAAATAAATGTATTTAACCGTTGGAAATATAACAGCAAGAATATTCATGCTCAATTTGGATTTAAAATCTTATCAGAGAATCGAAATGGTGGGCAATTGGATTTTGACAAAGAACAGCCGAGAAACACCTCAAATGGCTACGGAATTGGCGTTAAAACAAATCGGCTTGAGCTATTCACAAAAACAGCTTACTTATTTAACAAACCAGGCACCAATATCGGATTTATCAATTCCTATATTTATCATGATCAGGAATCCTTTTTTGGCTTAAATGATTATGATGCCAGAGAAAATAATTACTACGGAAATTTGATGTTTCAAACTTTTTTAGGGAATTCAAATCATCAACTAACAACAGGATTGAGTTATGTGGTGGATAATTTTAATGAAAACCTTAACGATTCGACTTTTATCCGTAAAGAGAGTGTGCCCGGTGCTTTTATAGAGTACACTCAAATGAATCCTGAGAAGTATTCTCTAATCATAGGATTACGAACAGATTTTCATAATATTTATGGGACTCTTTTTACCCCACGTATACATTTTAAATACAATTTTACGGATAAAACAATTTTGCGTTCTTCGGTGGGTAAAGGTTATCGGAGTCCTAGTGTAATAGCCGAGAACACTTACCTTTTGGCAAGTTCCAGAAGCCTACGAATACTGGAAGAACCTAAAATGGAAGAGGCATGGAATTTTGGAATAAACTTAACTCAATACCTAAACATAGCTGGGAAGGATTTAAGCATCAATCTGGAGTTTTATAGAACTGAATTCTCGAGCCAAATAGTTATTGATAGAGATCAAAATAGTTCTGAAGTTTTTATTTATAATTTGGATGGAAAATCATACTCCAATAGTTTCCAAATTGAAGCCAATTATGAGTTGTTTAAAGGCTTTGATATACTAATGGCTGCTCGTTATAATGATGTAAAAATGACTATCAACAATGAATTGGTTCGCAAACCATTAGTGAGCGATTTCAAAGGCTTAATCAATTTATCATATGCTACTAATTTAAAGAAATGGCAATTTGATTTTACTGCTCAATTAAATGGGAAAAGCCGTATTCCAAACACAACAGGAAATCCCGTTCAATATCAAATGGAAACAATATCGCCATCCTATACTTTATTAAATGCTCAAATCACAAAATATTTCAAGCGTTTTGAACTTTATATTGGAGGCGAAAATTTAACAAACTTCAAACAAGAAAATCCAATCCTTGCTTCTGATGATCCCTTCGGTGAATACTTTGATTCATCCATGATCTGGGGACCTATCAGCGGCAGAAAATTTTATGCAGGAATTAGATATCACATTAAAAAATAAAGACTATGAAAACAACAATTAAAACAATGATTGCAGTATTAGCCATTATGCTAATCTCTCAAAGCTCAGTTTTGGCTGAAAAGAAAAAAGAAGTTAAAGAAATCAACATTCAAACCAGTGCCGTTTGTGG
>JBFFMB010000275.1:0-3448 GCA_041554455.1 Bacteroidales bacterium | reverse complement strand
TAGTAAAAAAGCCCCTTAACAAATTGCTAAGGGGCTTTTTTATTTTTATTTAATATGTCTGTTTTAAAAAATAGATTGGCTCAATTTAATCAAATCAAGTCCTCCAAAATTACCAGATGACATCATCAATAAATTTTTATCCTTCCACTTAAAACTAGATATTTTTTGTTCTAATTTACTTGAATCTGTAATAATTTCAATTCTGTCATTTTTGAATGCATCTCTTACGATTTCTGGGCTGAGAGGGGGTAGTTTTTTATGTTCAAGTGTCTTTGGATTAAAATAAACAATGGGTACATCTGCATTATCCATACAATGGGCATATTGATCCAAAAAATCAATATTTAAGCTACTAAATGTATGCAGTTCCATACAAGCTATTAATTCTCTATCAGAAAATTGATTTTTGAGAGAATTAACCGTAGCTTTTAATTTTGAAGGTGAATGTGCAAAGTCCTTATACATATTACAATTATCATTTTTATCAACTAACTCTAAACGATTAGAAGCTCCCGAAAATGATTGTATCGCTTTATAAAACTGTATTTCAGTGACGCCAAGCAGTTTGCAAATATTTAAGGCACCCATCAAATTTTGCAAATTATGATTGCCAAATATTTCAAGTGGAATTTCAGCATTATCAACACATAAATAAGTTTTGCCATTTTTAATTTTTGAAACGGGTAAACTATAAGGAATTTTATGAATATTCGATTTGCAGTTTTTGGAGACTTCACTAACCTGATTATCCAATTCGCAATACACTAAACTTCCATTTTCTTCAATTAAATCAGCAAATATTTGAAACTGTTTAACATAATTATCAAACGTTGGGAACACATTCATATGATCCCATGCAATACCTGAGATCAAACCAATACTTGGTTTGTAGACATGAAATTTGGGTCGTAAATCAATGGGAGAAGTCAAATATTCATCCCCCTCTAAAACCACGATAGATGCTGTGTCGCTGAGTTTGACCATTACTTCAAATCCCTGTAATTGGGCTCCCACCATATAATCAGCATCAATATTACACTTGTTAAGCACATGCAATATCATCGCAGTGATGGTCGTTTTCCCATGACTCCCTCCTATCACTACACGAGTTTTAGTCTTTGATTGCTCGTACAAATATTCAGGAAACGAAAAAACATCAATCCCCAATTCCTGAGCTTTTATTAGTTCTGGATTATCAATACGCGCATGCATCCCTAAGATTACAGCATCCAGCTTGGCATTTATACAACTGACATCCCAACCAATTTTATCAGGCAATAATCCATATTTTTGTAATCTTCCTTTAGAAGGCTCAAATATTTCATCGTCCGAACCACTTACAATATACCCTTTCTTGTGAAGGGCTATAGCCAGATTATGCATGGCAGCTCCTCCAATGGCAATAAAATGTACTCTCATTATTTCGATTTTGCTTCCTACAAATTTAATTATATTTGCTTTGCATTTAAAAACACCCAAACTTTATGGACTTAGCTCAGATAGAAAAATTAAATAACGAATTGGAAGGCAGAACATCCTTCGAAGTATTGGATTATTTCATTCGTAACTTTACAGATAAAATTGGATTTGCAACAAGCTTCGGAGTAGAAGATCAGGTGATTACTCAAATGCTGTTCTCGCTTAAACAGAAAATTAAAATATTTTCGCTTGACACAGGACGCTTGTTTCCTGAGACCTATGAGTTAATGGACAAAACAACTAATCGCTATAAACTCGATATTGATATTTACTTTCCTAATTCATCAGATGTTGAAACAATGGTTAACAGCAAGGGAATTAATCTCTTTTACGAAAGCATCGAAAACAGAAAACTATGTTGTGGAGTTCGTAAAATTGAACCACTAAAAAGAGCATTATCTGAATTGGATATATGGATTAGCGGCTTAAGACGAGAGCAGTCTCCAACTCGATCAGATATGAAACTGGTTGAATGGGATGCAAATAATGGCTTAATTAAAATCAACCCATTGATTGAATGGACTGAAAACGACTGTTGGGATTATGTAAAAGAAAATAAAATTCCTTATAATACCCTTCATGATAAAGGGTTTCTAAGTATCGGCTGCCAACCTTGCACACGTGCCATTGAAGAAGGAGAAGATGTTCGCGCCGGTCGTTGGTGGTGGGAAGATCCAGATTCGAAAGAATGTGGTCTACATAAAAGATAAACAAAAAGCCCTCCCATTAATTTGAGAGGGCTTTTTTGATTATTCATATCTCAATGAATCTATAATATTTGCATTAACTACTTTTATATAGTGATAAAGTGAAATCAGAAATGCTAATAGTATAGCTGCAATACTTGTCCATATAAAAACTAAATAGTTTATAGGCACTTGAAAAGCAAAATGCTCTATCCAAATTGAATATATCCAGTATGTAAATGGGGCTGCTATAATACTTGAAATTAAAATCAAAAAGAAAATATTTTTAAATAATGTAATGATGATTTGCTGAATTCCAGCACCAAATGTTTGCCGGATGGCTACTTCTTTTTTCCGTTTCATTGTAACAAAGGACGTTAATCCAAACAATCCTAAGCATGAAATTAAGATGCATAGCAGAGAAAAAATATTACTGATTTTCTTTTGTTGCTGATCTTGCTCATAATATTCTGCAATTTCTTGGTCAAGAAACGAATAGTTAAAAGGATGATTGGGCGCAAATTCATTCCATTTGTTTTCGATATACTCCATTGTTTGAGAAAAATTATGATCGGAAATACTAACGATCAATACCTCAGGTGCAAAATCAGGATAAAATGGTTTTGTGCTATACATTGGTCTAACTTCAGAATAGAGAGAGCTATAGTTAAAATCTTTAACAACGCCAACAACTTGTCCATAAGTACATCGCTTTCCGATGGCATTATCCCATCCCATAAATTTAACCAAAGCTTCATTCACAATCATATCAGCTTTCATCTCATTGAGTTCATGATCCCGATAAAAATTTTGACCTTGAATAATGTCTATCCCCATGCATGGATAAAAGTCTTTATCAACGATCATTTGCCTGAAAGCATGAGTTTCCAATTCGCCTTTATTGTTTTCCCATCCGAAAGCATAGCCATTGATATTCATTGAAGGAGCTGAATGAGAAAATGATACAGCATTAATTCCTGAATAAGAAGCTAATTCGCTTTTTAGACTTATAATTTTTGATTTGAGTTCATCACTTTTTACGTGTATCATCAATACATTGTCTTTCTTAAATCCCAAGTCTTTTTCTATAATAAATTTTAATTGAGAATTCATTAAAAATGCCAGTGTAATAACCATAATGGATATTCCAAACTGAATCACTATCAATGTATTTCGTAATATGGATTTTGACCCACTCGTCATTTTCTCCTCGTTAAGAGCTTTGATGGGTTTTAAACCTGATAAATACAAGGCAGGATATATACCCGATACAAATGATATCC
>JBFFMB010000274.1:0-3466 GCA_041554455.1 Bacteroidales bacterium | reverse complement strand
GCATGAATGAGATCAAAAAAATGAAGAAACTAAGCTTTGAAAGACCCTTATATATTTCATTTGATATGGATGCCATTGATCCAGCATTTGCTCCGGGTGTATCTCATCACGAAGCAGGAGGATTAACATCTCGTCAAGTGATTAATTTTATTAATAAAATAGAAGTCCCTGTGATTGGTGCTGATATTGTAGAATTAAATCCAAAACGTGATAATGGAATTACTGCTGCTTTAGCAGTAAAATTAATGAAGGAATTTATAGCCAAAATGGCAAGCAAAAAAAATTAAGAATTATGAATGGAGAAATTAAGGTTATCAGTTTTGATGCCGATGATACATTATGGGTGAATGAACCTTATTATCGTGAAACGGAGAATTTATTTGCAGAATTACTCAAGAAATATTTAAAAGAAGATAAAATTAATAAGCATTTGTTTCGTACTGAAATGCAAAACCTACGATTGTACGGATATGGAGCCAAGGGTTTTATGCTCTCTATGATTGAAGCAGCAATAAAAATTTCTAACGAAAAACTACCCAATGAAATTATCCTAAAAATTATTGATCTGGGCAAAGAGCTATTAACTAAGCCTCTTATATTATTGGATGGCGTTGAAAAAGTACTTAAAACCCTTCATGGAAAATACACTCTGATTATTGCAACCAAAGGCGATCTATTGGATCAAGAACGAAAATTGGAAAATTCAGGATTAGCTTCCTATTTTCATCATATCGAGATTATGAGTGATAAAAAGCAAGCTAATTATGATAAACTCATCAAACATCTTGATATTAGTGCAGAAAACTTTGTAATGATAGGGAATTCCATTAATTCAGATATCAAACCTGTTTTAGAAATGGGTGCTTATGCGATCCATGTCCCCTATCACACTACCTGGATACATGAAGAAGGTGATGGTATTAAAATTGAAAATGATAAATTTGCAGAAGTGAAATCACTTGCTGATGTTTTAACTTACTTTAAATAATGAAAGAAATTATTGACATAGATAAATGGGAACGGAAAGAACATTATTTGCATTTTAGTCAGTTTTATGACCCTTCTTTCGAGATTACGTCGAACATTGATTGTACAAAGGCTTACGCTAAAGCAAAAAAGGAAGATTTTTCATTCTTTTTATATTATCTACACTGCTCCTTAAGAGCTGCAAATGCGGTAAAGGAATTTCGTTTGCGTATAGAAGATGAAAAAGTTGTGTGCTATGATGTAATACATGCCGGTCCTACTATAGCGAGAGATAATGGGACTTTCGGATTTTCACACCTACCTTATATTGAGCGTTTTGCTGAATTTAACAAGAACTCATTAAAAATTATTGATGAAGTTAAAAAAGCTCGTAACCTTGATCCTTCATCTACTTCTAAGGATGTCATTTACTTTTCAAGCATTCCGTGGATCTCATTTACTAGTGTTTCACATCCACGTTTTAGTCTAGAAATAAAAGATTCAATTCCAAAAATTTCCTTTGGTAAAATAATTGAGGATGGTTCTAAAAAACGGATTCCTGTATCCGTTACGGCCAATCATTCTTTAATGGATGGCTTTCATATTGCGAAATATCTGGAGCTGTTTGAAACATATTTAGCTGAATAAAAAAAGGCTCCTTCAATGAAGGAGCCTTTTTTATTATCAAAGCAAAATGAATTAGAAGCTATATCTTATTCCCAATTGAATTTGCCATTTAGAATTTACACTGATATCATCAACGAAAGATTCTTCAAGACCTGTATCAAATTTGAAATAAGGGGTATTTGTATTATCAACACCAGTTACAGAAATTGGTGTATATGTTCTGGCAAACTGACGTACGCCCCAATTCGAGCTAATCAAGTTACCAACATTTAAGATATCCAAAGAGAATTGTAAAACGTGATCTCTTTTTCCACCATCATTGATTTTTACATCTTGTAAAATACGTAGATCTAATTGAGAGAACCAAGGTAAAGTAGCTCCATTACGCTCAGCATATTGTCCTCTGCGAGTACTTAAATAAGGATCTTGCTCAATAAATGCATCTAAAGCATTCCATTGTGATGTAGCATCAGCAGCTGGAGTAGCTACTCCATTAGTAACCGTTCCAAAATGAATTTCAGAACTAGATCTAGGAACATATAATAAATCGTTATTTGCAATAGCATCATTATTTAAATCACCAGCATAAACATAGGAGTAACGATTTCCTTTAGCCAATTCATAGAACATGGCAAACGAAGTCGCAAAACGACCATACTCAACTCTGTACATAGCAGTTGCAATAACACGATGTTGTAAACCATAACGTGACCAAGAAAGTGCAGGATCGTTTGGATTACCTACAATTGGGTTACGTTGGAAAGCATCAGCAGCAATTTCCGCAGGGATGGAAGTATAGTCTTTTGAATCCAAATACGAATAAGCTGCGGTTACATTAAAACCACAATCCCATTTCTTAGATAATTTTGTTGTAAAGCTATATTGATGACCTTCATCCGTATTATCAAGTACAATAGCACCTGCTTCAAGGAAGCCAATAGATCCTGCAGATGCAGAATAAATATTTTGCTCATTAAATCCTGCAAAAATTGCACGATTATCAGCACCAGTTAACTTTCCACTTGGAGGAAGCATATTATAGTTACGGTGAACAACTGCATTAATATCACTTGAAATCATTCCTTCGAAAGAAGCCAACCAACCTTTGGCAAATTTCCAGTCAAAGGCCAAATTATTTTTCCAAACTTGTGGCCATCTGAAATCACTCTCAGTAGCATTAACTTGGAAGGTATAACCTGGATTGATTCCAGTATTTGATGATTGATTACCTAACCATACAAATGGTACACGTCCTGAGAATATTCCTGAACCACCACGCAATTGCATTGTTTTATCCCCTTTAATATCATAATTAAATCCAAAACGAGGAGACCAAAGAATTTTTGCTGCTGGCCAATTCGCAGGATTAATTTGTGCGGAAGCTCCCGTTTCATCAACCCAACCTTCAAAACCACTGGCCACTTGAACAGCTGCAGTATTTTCAAGAGTGTTGTAATAAATTGGAATATCCATACGTAGTCCAAGAGTCAGATTTAATTTATCATTCACTTGAAATTCGTCCTGTACATATAAAGCAAACTGAGCAACATCAACATCAGACCATATATAATCATTTTGTTGAGAAGCGGCCACTTGAGCATTAAAATCAACACCATCTGTTGTATTATTCAAGAAATCATCCACACTAAAGAACATATCCCAGGGATAATAAAATAGGTTGAACGAGTTTTCAAATTGAAAACGTTCATAGTTAAAGCCTGCAGTCAAAGTGTGCTTGTCCATATAATAGGTCAAGTTATCTGTGATTTGATATACTTTTTGGTTTAAGCGATTGTTTGTAGAAAACATTTCAGAACCCATAGATATGGCTAAGTTTCCGTTATTATCAAAAATATCGACAACTGGAAATGGT
>JBFFMB010000273.1:0-3491 GCA_041554455.1 Bacteroidales bacterium | reverse complement strand
TTACACAAAAGTAAAGAATAAATTGAAAATAACATTTCTCGGAACCGGAACTTCTCAGGGCGTCCCTGTAATTAGCTGTCAGTGTAAAACTTGTCTGTCGGAAAACAAAAAAAACAATCGACTTCGCTCCTCCATCTTGATCCAAGATGAGAATACTAACCTTATTATTGATGCCGGACCTGACTTTAGATACCAAATTTTGCGTGCAGGCATTACAAATCTAGATGGGATTTTGATTACACACGGTCATAAAGATCATGTAGGCGGTTTGGACGACATACGAGCTTTTAATTATCAACAAAAAAAGGCAATGAATGTGTATGCCGGGAAATTTGCATTTCCAGATCTAATGCGTGAATTTCATTATGCTTTCGAAAAAGACAGATATCCAGGTTCGCCTCAAATAAATTTAGTTGAAGTTGACGAAAATTTATTTAGCATCAATGGAATGGACATACAAAGTATTTCTGCTCAACATTATAAAAACAAAGTATTTGGATATCGTCTGGGCAAATTCACATACATTACAGATGCCAATTATATTTCCGATGAAGAGATCATGAAAATTGAGGGTTCAGAAATTATCGTTTTAAACGCTTTACGGAAAGAAAAACACCCCTCCCATTTTAATCTCTCAGAAGCTTTACAACTCCTCCAAAGATTAAAGCCAAAGAAAGCCTATTTAACGCACATCAGTCATTTGATGGGTCCTTATGAAGAAGTAAATAATGAATTACCTGATTTTGTAGAACTGGCTTATGACAATCTACAAATTGAAATTAATTAATTTTACGCACCCGTTTCAAATCGAGTAAATTGATCGCATTACTACCTAATCCTTGAATATTATTCTGAATAAATCGTAAAACCTGATCATAATACAAAATAACGACAGGTGCTTCATCCATAATCAACTTATCCATTTCTTGATATAAAGCATAGCGTTTTTCAACATCCACTTCTTGAAGCGACCTCTCATATAATGCATCAAAATCAGGATTATTGAAATGAGTATAATTGGGACCTTCGGGACAAAAATTCCGTGAATAAAACATCGATAAGTAATTTTCAGCATCGGGATAATCGGCAATCCAAGAAGCACGGAAAAAATTCAATTTTGCTTGGGCTTTTAATTCACGCAGAGCAGCTGGAGGATTCACTTCAATAGAAAGCACAAACCCAATTTCATTAAGCTGATGCTGTATATATTTACATAAATCCAAATACTCTGAATTTGTAACCAGGGTAATTTCAGGCGGATTCTGAGTAGTATAACCAACAGATTCTATTAACTTTCTGGCTTTATCAGGATTATAATTATACAGATTATTCGTTCCTTCCGCAAACGATGGAAGGCCTTTGGGTATAATTCCTCCTAAACCAGGCTCTCCAATATTATTTCGCAGATATTTCATCATTTTTTCACGATCAAAGCCATAATTTATGGCTTGCCGAATTTCTTTATGACGCAAAGGACTGTTACGATAGATTTCTTTGGTTGGGTCAACTAAAATTCCTAAATATTCTGTATTTAGATAAGGTTGAGATTCAAGCTTTATTTGATTACTATATTTTTCTTTTAACTTTCCGGATTTTGTTAATAGTTCATCTTTATAACTAGCATCAATGCCAGACATAAAATCTAATTTTCCTTGAATAAATTGTAAGAAAGCTGATTGTTTATCGATCAAAAAGGAAATAGAAACCGCATCTAAATTAGGAAGTCTGTGTCCATCTTCAAATTCAAAATAAAGCGGATTTTTTCTAAAAACCAATTTCTTTGATTCTTCCCAAATTTGAAATTTAAAGGGGCCCGTCCCAACGGGATTCCGTCTAAAATCTGCACCATATTTTTTTACAGATTCGGAGGGAAGCACTGAACAATATTTCATGGCTAAAATTCCCAAGAAAGGAGTAAATGCTTTGTTTAATTTAATGACAAAAGTAGTATCATTGATTGCTTGAAAAGCATAATTACCATTCTCTTTTTTTACCGCATTGAAAACCCAAAGTCCGGGGGAAGTTAATTCAGCATCAACCACACGATTAAAACTATATGTAAAATCGGATGCAACAACCCTACGGCCTTTTCCCCCAACAAATGAATCATCATCATGAAAAAAAACATCCTCTCGTAAAATAAACGTATACTTTGTTCCATTTTCTGAAACTGTCCATGATTTAGCAATACATGGAACAACCTCCAATTGATCATTCAATTGGACTAGGCCATTAAAAAGCTGATTACATGCCCAAATGTTCGGTAGATCTTTTGCAAAAGCAGGATCCAAAGAACTTATCCCAGAAGCTTCATTATATCGAAAAATGCTCTTATCACTAACTAAATCAGCATTAGGACTACACGAATAAAACAAAACAAAAAGTATAAAAAAGGAAAGTTTTTTATTCATAAATCAAATTTAGTGCAATCGCTGAATTATCCAAAATCTAATTGATATAATTCTCTTAAAATAATCGACAAACTATTGTTAAAAATCTGTTAATGGATTTCTGGTTCGCATCCTTTTATTTATCTTGCGGGAAATTTAATACCAAAAAAAATAATGATAAAACATATCACAAAAAGGCTATTATTAGTTGTATTTATGGCTCTAAGTATTCATAGTTTTTCACAAGAAGCTGATTCGGTTGGATATATTGTAAAAAATGGAGATATGGCCCCAAATTTCAATATGCAATTAATTGATGGGAGTAATATTTCGCTTCATGACTTAAAAGGGAAAATTGTGATGTTACAATTTACCGCTAGCTGGTGTAGTGTGTGTCGCAAAGAAATGCCTTTTATTGAAAATGAAATTTGGCAAGTTCACAAGGATAATGATTTTGTTGTGATTGGGATTGATCGCGATGAGCCACTTGAAAAAGTTATTGATTTTGCAAAAAAAATGAAAATAACCTATCCCCTAGCTCTAGATCCTAATGCTGATATTTTTGGACTCTTTGCTTTAAAACAAAGCGGAGTAACTCGTAATGTCATCATTGATAAAGAAGGTCGTATCGTTTTTAAAACAAGATTGTTTAATACAGAAGAATTTGAGTTAATGAAAGAAAAGATTGAAAACCTTTTAAAATAACTCATGGATAATAATTACAATTTAAACAAAGCATTGACTGAATAGCCCCATTTATCATCTGGTTTCTACGAGCTGGAAATCGGACTTCGAATGAGAAAAAATATTCCCATAGTTTTGAGATTATATAATCTATTAAAATCAACTTAATGACAGTTTCAAGGAAATTAGTTTTGACCCTTGTGTTATCTCTATATCTAAGCATCAATTTATTTTCTCAAGAGAAAAAAATATACGAAGTAAATAAAGTCTTCTTCTTTCTCCACCTGAAAGTTTTGAAATTAAAGTCCATTGCATATCTTTTGAGAATAAGAATATCTCCATTATTTGAGAAGCAGTTAACTTGTTCCCATCTGAGTCTTGAATAAATTCAGCTACTTCTTGGATGTATTCAATTGC
>JBFFMB010000272.1:0-3502 GCA_041554455.1 Bacteroidales bacterium | reverse complement strand
GGGAGCAGCCAAGGTGAATCAAACGACCTCACCCAAATTTATATTAAATAGCGATAATAAAATTGGTCAAATTATCATTGCTTTTTCTAAGGCAAATTTTGAAAATTATTCTAGCTTTTCATTTAACGTGAATGGGTTTTTCTCTGAAAAAATAAAAATTGAAGAGCAATATTTTGAGTCGTTTATCCCTCAAAATACGATTTATGATCAAGGTCTTTCAAAAATTGAAGAGAACGATTTTCTGGGTGCTTTTGCAGATTTTATGAAAATTATCGATGCTGCAAATGAAGCGATTGAAATCAAGACCTTTTCGTTTTATGAATCAATTTTAAGTGTTCAGATTCCCAAAACTATTGAATTATTTATTCAAGCTGAATTAGAGAATTTTAACGTTGCAAATGAAGTTTTTCAAAAAGAAAAAACAATAGAAACCCTAAAAACATGTGAAGCAATTGTTGAATCCGTTTCCAATAATATTGAAAAATTCAATTCTTATCTATTAATGGAAGGCATTAATGTCAACGAGTCAAAAAATCAGATTTCGTCTTTTTTGAACACATTGACTGTAAAGAATAATGAAAATATTACGGCTTTTGAGCAAGAAAAAATGTTGTTCTTCAAACAGGGTGATTATACAAATTATAAATTCAGCTTATTTGTAGATCTGTTAAGTAAAATGCTGCTCTACAAAAATTCTTTGTCATTTATTGATCAAATTGAGTTTATCGATTTCAACACCCTAAAATATTTTCCCGAAAGCAAAAAAGAGTTAATAGGTGATTGGGAAGAGCAATTCAAAATTTATGTTGATCTGATTAATAAAAACATTGAGATTTCTGGGCTTATTTTCAGAGAAGAGGTTATGGATAATTTAGAAGAATTAGTGTCCACCCAAAAACAGCCTTATTTTGAAATCATATCAGCATTTAACTCCCTGAATAAAGATAAAGAAAGTTTCAAAGACTATTTGTCAATTGCTTTGACTAAGTGTTCAGATGAATCGTTTATTGATAATATTGAATATTGGCTATTATCCTTTAAGTTAACTGATGAGGGAATCAATTCTGCCTTTTTAACGCAGTTGAATGAAGGGATAAATCTTATCCATAAAGAGCAATACAGTAAAGCTGACGATACATTCAGTTTACTTATGAGAATTGCTAACGAATATGCTCCTGTTTGGTATTATTCAGGTTTGATCAAGCATAGTATGGGGGAAAGTTATTCGGCTGAACGATTCTTTAAAAAGGCCCTTGAGATATATCCTGAATATGTAGAACCTCACATTTTTATACTCAAAATATTTGAGAATGATGAAAGCTATTCTCAACTCCTTGAGCATTCAAATGCAGCTATTGAAACAATGAATGCCTGGGTTTTTAGATATAAGCGAGCATTGGCTTTTTATGAGCTTAAAAAATATAATGAAGCGATTGAGGAAATTAAAGTTGAATGCTTAAAACTAAACAGTTGGGATCTTAAGCAATATTTCCTTTTGGGCGATGCCTACTTGGCTTTAAATGATTTTGATAAGGCCAAAAAGGCCTACGAAAAAACACTTGATATTAATCCATTCTCATCTGATTCAAAAAGTTTTGATGATCGGATGAAAATCCTCTATGAAAAAATAAAAGAAGCTGAAAAAACCGTTGCAAAAGTAAAAGAGGTTAAAGTCGAAGAGCCTGTTGATCCTCCGGCTGAAAAAGCTGAAGAAATCAAGTAGTTTATCTATTATTTATCATTAGGTAGCCCAGCTTATAATAGCTGAATAGTGTCATATTTGCAATTCCTTTAGAAAGTAAAAATCGAACAAATGGTCGTTTGATCATAAATATCCACTTAAATAGCCAGTCAATTTTAAGAGACACCAATATTTGATGGTATTTTAATAGGCGTACATCATCGATAAAAGCCTGATCATTATTTGTGTAGTTAAGCATATAAATCAAATTTAGTATGGCTTTTTCAGTTTTGATCAAATAGCAATCATTCTTCTCATAATCGCCATTTAAAACAGGATTTTCTATATGACTGATTGTAAAGCCTTGTTTTTTTAATTCATAACCAAACAAAGTGTCTTCATGTCCATATTCAACTAGTTCTTCATTGAATTTCACTTTCTCAAAAAGTGAACGGTGAATAATAAAATTATTTGTCATGAATGATGTATTGGGAGATAATTTCCGAATCTCTGCTGGTTTACTTTCTATCTTAACACCATATTTCCATCTTAATAATTGATTTCTTTTTGCTGGTCTTTCCCCAAATACTCTTCCTCCAAAAACAATTAATTCATTGCCCAATTTAATAGTATCAACATAGGTTTGAATATAATCGTTTAAAAAAATTCGAGCATCGTTATCAATAAAAAGCAGATAATCGTATTGTGAAATCTCTAAAAATATATTTCTAATTTTAGCTCTTCCTATGTTCTTTTCTAACTGGATATAGTTCGTGCTTTGAATGGCTGCCTTATTTAGTTTTCGGAATTCATCATTTGAGTTATCATCAATAAGGATGATCTCAAAAGGAAGATCCAACAGCTGAAGTTGTTCAAGTAACTCTTCAATAAGAAGGGATACATTGTGATTAAATACTGGAATGCAGACAGATAGCATAGGGTTGTTTTGGCTCGAATACGAATTATATAAATCAAATATACTGTTTTTAAATATTTAATCTAGTTTGAATAGCTTGTACTTCTCTTCGGAGTTGTTTAACCGTATCTACTAAATCTTGTTTTTCCTGATTGGCTTCTGGCATTTCACTGCTAATATAATGTACAAATTTCCATACTTCCTTTATGTCTCGAATATCAATATCATATGCGTCATAAAATGAGTTTAATGAGTGTAAAGTGAGTTTTTTACTTTCTTTAATTTTGTTTTCAGCAAGCTTAAAAACGATCCCATCATCCAGGGTCAGAAATATATAGGCTTGTCCGGGGCGGATGGTATTCCAATCAAGAACAAATTCACCCGTTACATAAGAGCCATCCGGAATAGGTAGCATGGAATCTCCTGATATTTGAAATGTACGGTATTTTTTTTGTTTGGATAAAAAAGGAAGGTGAAAAGTGGGCAATACTTTTATGTAATCTGGATCTGCAAATCCGCTTTTGTAGCCCGCTTTTGCTTTTTCATTAACAAATTCAATGGTTTCTTCATTAAATTGATCAATAGTTGAAGTAAGAACACGGATATTACTGCCTTTTACATAAACATCAAACCCACGTTCAATTTGTAAAAGCTGACTTTCTGAGAGTTCAGTTAAATCAACTTTAATGAGTGTATCGATGGCAACATTATAAAACATTGAAAATCGAATTAGGGCATTCACACTGGGCTGAGCCACACCATTTTCGTAGCCGCTCAAAGTCGATCGTTTCATTTCTAATGCAAAAGATACGTCTTCTTGAGTTTGTTGTTGTCGTTTACGTAAATGCTTAATATTTTTACCGAAAACATTCATATCTCAATAAATTTTATTCAAAATTTGTTAT
>JBFFMB010000271.1:0-3505 GCA_041554455.1 Bacteroidales bacterium | reverse complement strand
TTTTTAATTGAATTTATAGCTAATGCCTAAACTTACTTCCCAAATTGATAGATCAAAAAAGGGTTGTCCGAATAAGTCAAAATAGGGTTTTATGTCTAAACTGATATTTAGTGGGAAATCATAAATGCGGTACTCAATTCCAAAAATGGCATCCATGCCTAATACGGGTCTGAATTGATGTTCGTATGGATACTGTTTTATGATATAATTTTCGAAAATGTGATCCTTGCTTTTTGTTGTATAACCAAGATGTGCTCCTATACCTGTATAATAGAAAAAGTTATCAGAGTATCTAAAATCAATAGGTTTGTATTTTTCGAAAAGAATTGTTGATTGAAAACCTCCTTGTCTGTAACTCAAAATAAATTCAGTAGCTACTTCATTGCTACTATATGCTTTAAACGTTAAACCAAAAGGATAGCCGCTTCTTGATCCAATTTCATACTTATAGTCTTGCGAGTAAACAGTAGTTGTTGATATAATTATTAGAAGTATTGCAATGATATTTTTCGTTTTCATAAAATTTAAATAGTTTTCTTATAGAGACAAGGCTTTTTGTAAAGGGTTGCAAAAAACACACAAAAACGGAATAATTATTTATTAATTATGTTTAAGCTGCCTGATTTGAGGTTAATAGTTAATCTAGTACGTTTTGATAAATCCCCTGAAGTTGCTTTCATTTGTGTGTCTTCATTGTTTTTTCCCAAAGACGCTGTATTTATATTTTTATAATCATGGGGTAAGTCAACAGTGGTTCTTTTTGTATAGGTGAGATCAATCGCATAGGATGAAAATGGGTCAAAAATTAATGTTACATCTGTATTGCTTGAGTCTAAGTTCAGGTCTTCGCATTCATTATCGATTCGATCTATGGTTAAATCCCCAAAGTTTGTTTCAAATCTGATATTTTGTATCAAATAATCTATTTCTATCTCACTGAATGAACAACTGCCTTCCATTTTAGTAACATTACCCAAATATAATTTATCTCTTTTTGAGATGATATCTAATTTGTTTATTGCATTACAATCCAATGTTGAGGATCTGCTATCGATATTTAGATTATTGATCTTCTTAATATGTAATTCACCATAATTAATATTAATTCGAGCATTATTAGCGCTTTTAATATTGGCCGAACCATATTTGAAATCCATTTGAAAATATCCTGAAATATCATTTGCTTTCAAGTCTCCATTTGAAAGATAAATTTCGGTATCTGCTTTGCGATTACTAAAGTAGATATTGCCAAATTTATTTTTGATTTTAAGTGTTTTATTTTCAGACATATATACAGTATAATCGATCTGAGTGTTATTTCCTCCTCTGAAAATTGAGTTTGTAATATCAGATACATCTGTCCAGAAATTATTTCGCTCATTTTTAAATATCGTATTTGCGATCACAAAATAGGGATCAGTTGTAAAATCTACATCAATATAATCAAAGGTCTTGCTTACTTTAGAGAGTTTGTTGCCTGTAACAGATATTTCAACCTGTATTTTAACAGAATCCTTCTCCCAATTAATAATTTGGATATTTCCATACTTATTATTTATTTGGATTTCGGTTTCCTCATTTATCATGAATGTTTTTGATATTTCTCTAGTTTTGTTAAACTCTTCAGCGTATGAAGTTGAAGCAAATATCAATAATATGCTTAGTAAAGAAATACTATATTTCATTTTCTTGGTATTTATTATCATTCGTTTCAGTTGATAATTCTTTCAAAACACTTTCAAGAATATCAAGTTTAATCCTGTAATTTTGAATCATTGCATCAATGATTTCTTTATTTGAAGCTCCATCTTTTAAGTCCTTTTGAAGTTCATTTTGCTCTTTATCAATTTCTTTGAATTCACTTAAAAGTTCTCTTTTGATTTGCGGATAGTTTTTGCTTAAGCTAAATACTTCTTTTTCTTTATTTCCTATCATGGATGTATAGTAAGCTTTAGCATCGAAATAATCTTTTGCTTGCTCAATTTGATTGGCATCTGCTTGTTCTATTAAAAATGTTGCCCGATTCCTTTCCTCTTGATAATCATGAAAAATATAGGACGAAAAGAAAATAACAATAACTGCTGCTATTCTTAAAATTATCTTTGAAGCAGTTATTTTTCTTGTTGGTTTTATGTTTTTTTGAACCTTCGCAAAAAGTGCGGTGTCTGGTTCAAGATCATCAAACCCATTACGGTTTTCAATTACAAACTTTTCTAGTTCATCTGTTTTCATGAGAATTGAATTTGAAGATGTTCCTTTATTTTTTGTTTAGCACGCATATATTGTGATTTAGAGTTCGATTCGCTAATATTTAAAATTTGAGAGATTTCTTTGTGATCATAGCCCTCCATCAAGTATAAAGAGAAGATCATTTTACTTCCCTTTGGTAAAATTTCCATGGATTGCTTGATGTTTTCTATACTCAATCCGTCATGATAGTTTTCTGGACTATCCTCTTCACCATCGAAGCTGCTCATTTCATCAAAATATTGTAAATCTACTTTCCGTCGTTTAATCTCATTAATGCATTTATGGATGACAATTTTTTTTAGCCAACTTCCAAAATTTGATTCATACCTAAAAGAGTTTAGCTTTTTGAATGCATCTGTAAAAGATTCCTGTAGCATATCTTCGGCCTCAGCTTGATTGTTCATCATTCGATAGCAAATATTATACATAGCTTTAGCATATAGCTGATAAAGCCTGTACTGTGCCTTAGGATTTCCTTCCTTACTCAATTCTATAACTTCTTTGTGAAGCTCCATTCGCTAAGCTAAAGTCTAATTTCTAATATTAATGACAACAAAAAATAGTAATAGTTGCAATTGGATAGTAAATTAATAAAAAAGCATGAACTCAATAATAAAAGTGGTGCAAAAAAAATGTCGCCATGTATTATGGCGACATTGGGAATACCTTATTGGTTGATACTTTTGCTTATCTCAAATTGTTTAGTGATGACTACATTGATGGCCTTCTTGGCCGTGATGATCGTCATGTTGAGCACAGTTTTCTTCACTGTCGTTGAGCTCTCCTTTTAAATATAGTTGGATGACTTCGGATACTTTACCTTCACAGCTTCTGAGAACTTCAATTTCGTTTGATTGCAGAACATTTACTGCTCCCAAACCCATATTGCCTGCGAGCATTAGTCTAACACCTTTTTCTGCTAAAACAGAGGCCACATTCGATTTACATCCACAGCCTTGAGGCGCTGCAAATAATTCCATGTCCTTAATCTTGTCATCTTCATCAATGGTGTAAATGGTATAATATTCACAATGTCCGAAGTGTGCGTCAACTTTATCATCCCGTGTTGGGATTGCAATTTTTTTCATTTATGTATGTTTATTGTAATTGAAAATTTTTCCACTTTTTAATCTTTTTCCTTTTCCTTCACAATCAAGCTCTGCATGTTTTTTTAATGCCATTCCTTTGCCTAATTCAAAATCTGATTTTTCTATATTTTTGCATTTACCAAGTTTTCTTCCCGTTTGAGGCCCTT
>JBFFMB010000270.1:0-3525 GCA_041554455.1 Bacteroidales bacterium | reverse complement strand
TACTCGTTTCTTTTACTCCTCTCAAATTTGATACTGAAGCAAGGGAATTAAGTCGATTGATTTCTTTTGACATTGATATTCAATTTGAGGAAAAAGAAGCCCTGAAGCAACGGGAGTTTAAAAGCGTTTCAAACTCTGTTTTAGATGCTGGTGTATGGTATAAAATTCGATTGAAGGATGAAGGTGTTTATAAAATTGACTACAACCAACTTGTTGAATTAGGCATTCAGCCCGACCAGATCGATCCACGAAATCTGAGAGTTTATGGGAATGGGGGAGGAATGTTGCCCGAGAAAAATGCGGATACTTCATTTGATGATCCTCTGGAAAATGCAATTATCGTCGTTGGGGAAGAAGATGGCAGCTTTGATCAAGGGGATTATATTCTTTTTTATGGACAATCTCCTCATCAGTGGGTTTACAACAATTCGAGTCAAAGTTTTAGTCACAATTTCAATGTTTATTCTGATTTTACATACTATTTTATCACTGCTGATCTGGGAATTGGTAAGCGAATTCAACAACAAGCATCTTCGCTTATTAATCCTACGCAAACAATAAGAAATTTTATCGATCATCAATATCATGAATTGGATGAACGAAATTTGGTGAACTCAGGAAGAACTTGGTATGGTGAAATATTTGACGGAAATATCAGTCAGAATTTTGATTTTAGTTTTCCTGGTATTGAAAAGGATAAGCAAGCCAAGCTTGCGATCGATATTGCAGCTCGCTCATCAATGACAAGCAGTTTTGATTTGTTGATTAATGAAGAGACAGCAGGAAATATAACTGTTTCCGGAATTAATTTTTCAAGCGCTTATTCCCCCTTTGCGCGTACTAATCATTTAGAAGAAAGCTTTTTGCCAACCCAAGATGATTTAAGGATTAATTTGAGATATAATAAACCCAACTCATCATCCATCGGCTGGCTAAATTTTATTGAGTTGTCTGCATGGAGAAAGTTGACATTTAATGGGGGGCAGATGAGCTTTCGAAATATCGAATTTGTGAATACTTCCGAAATTGCGAAATTTGAAATTGATGTACAAACCAATGCTAGTTTTCTTTGGGATGTGACTGACCCTTTCAATGTGAAAACACAGGAATTTCAGATGGATGGAAACACCCTCTCTTTTGTACAAGAGGGAACAAGTTTGAATGAATATATTCTTCTTGATGACCAATCATTCTTAATTCCTGAAATTGTAGGATTAATTCCAAATCAAAATTATCATGCCATTCCTGTCAGTGATCTGATTATTGTTTCTCCCAACGAATTTAGAACACAGGCACAACGTTTGGCCAACTTTCATGCCGATCATGATGGACTGAGTTATTGTATTGTAGAGCCTACAAAATTATACAACGAATTTTCATCAGGTACTCCCGATATCAGTGCTATTCGAAATTTCATAAAGCTTCAATACGACAAAGCCACTGCCGGGAATGAACCTCTTTATTTGCTTTTATTTGGAGATGCCTCTTTTGATTATAAAAACAAAATACCCGGGAATACAAATTTTGTATCTACTTGGGAATCGATAAATAGTGTTGATATTGGAAATTCCTATATGTCGGATGATTATTTCGGATTGCTTGATGATCAAGAGGGTGCTAGTTTAAATGCAACATTGGACATTGGAATAGGAAGGTTACCTGTGGCCAGCTATGAGGAAGCCCAGAATGCAGTGGATAAAATACTCCATTATGCTGGAGCTGAACCCGGAGTTTTTGGAAACTGGAGGAATGAAGTCTGTTTAATTGGTGACGACCAAGATTATAATAAATATGTTTTGGATTCGGAGTCGATTGCAGATAATTTGGCAATCTTATGTCCAACAGTTAATATTGATAAGATCTATTTTGATGCGTATCCTCAAGAATCAACACCCGGAGGGGAGAGATATCCAGCGGTTACGGAGGCGATTAATCAAAGCATAGAAAAAGGAGCATTGGTTATAAACTACATCGGTCATGGTGGTGAAACAGGCTGGGCGCACGAACGCGTACTGGAATTAGAGCATATTAATGCTTGGAGTAATTTTGATCATTTGCCTGTTTTTATTACGGCAACATGTGAGTTTACACGTCTGGATGATCCCGAACGAAAATCGGCTGGCGAATTTGTATTTTCCAATCCAAATGGAGGAGGAATTGCACTATTCACGACTACACGTGCAACGAGTTCCGGAGGTAATTTTCAACTCAATAAAAACGTAATTAATTTTATGTTTAAGCCAATAGTAAATCACACCAATCGCTTGGGCGACATTGTTTGTGCTTCCAAAAATGCTGTAGGGAATACAACCAATAGTCAGAAATTTGTGTTGGTTGGTGATCCGGCATTGCGAATGGCTATCCCTCAAGATAGTCTGGCTATTTTGAAAATCAACAATCAAAATATCAGTATTGACCCGGATACATTGAAGGCATTGGCTCAAGTGACGATTGAAGGTTCGGTTTATGATGCTACTGGGAATAAGCGTAGTAATTATAATGGCGTATTGCAACCACTTGTTTTTGATAAAGAATCGAAGATTAAAACCTTGGCTCAGAATAATGATAGTTTTGAGCGCGAGTTTGGTTTAATGAATAATATTTTATACAAAGGGAAATCGAGTATTGTCAATGGCGATTTTTCATTTTCATTCGTTGTGCCTAAAGACATTGCTTATAATTACGATTTTGGGAAAATCAGTTTGTATGCCAGTACCAATGATTCGGATGCGTGGGGTTGTTATGACAATTTGATTGTTGGAGGTTATGACTTGGATGCTGAAAATGATAATACGGGGCCGGAAATTTTATTATATATGAATAATGAAAATTTTTCATCGGGAGATGTGGTGAGTCCTAACTCTAGTTTACTAGCCTTTCTTAGCGATTTAAGTGGAATCAATACAGTAGGAAATGGAATCGGACATGATATTGTGGCGGTTCTTGATGGACAGACCAATGCCCCCTATGTTCTAAACGAGTTTTATGAAGCCAACTTAGATGATTTTACGCAAGGGAAGATAGAATATGGCTTTTCAGATCTGGAAAACGGAAGCCATACATTGGAACTTAAAGCTTGGGATGTAAATAATAATTCATCGTCTAGAATGATAGAATTTCTGATCACAAGTTCGGACCAACTCAGCATTGAAACCTTACTAAATTTCCCAAATCCTTTTGTGAGCCAAACAAATTTTCAATTTGAATTAAATGGAGATTATCCTCTATTGCAAATCGAGATACAAATTTTTGATTTGAATGGAAAAAGAGTGAAGACAATAAAGAAATCAGATTATAGTTTAAATAGTATTCCATGGTCGGGTGAGACGGATAGTGGTATAAAATTGAGTACCGGGATCTACGTTTACCGACTGATAATTAAAACCCCCAATGGAGAGCAAACTCAGAAAATGGAGAAGCTCTTAATCATTCGATAAGCATAAGATTCAATAATTACCAACAGAAACAATATTAATATATATATTTCGTTAAATTTGTACTTGATAAAAAACTCAATACTATGTT
>JBFFMB010000269.1:0-3534 GCA_041554455.1 Bacteroidales bacterium | reverse complement strand
TAAGTGGGTTTGGGAAGATAGAAGCAGTGTTTTCTAATTTACTTTTCTCTTGCTCATGTAGCATCATCATTTCAAGCAAAGCTTTTTGATCATCACTTAAACTCGAAATACTAGTCGGTTTATCAGACAACAAAGGAGCATCCACTTTCGATTTAGAAATTAAAATTTTGACTAATAATTTCTGCATAGATAGTTTCTCCTTAGTAGGGGTTTTAGCGTTTAGAGTGCTTCCCCATACATAGTCAAATACATCCTTTATACACTCAGATTGGGTATAAGGGTTTTCGAATGACTTAGCTTCACTGAAACCAATATTGGCTACATATCTCATTACAAATGGGAATAAAATACTTCTTAAATATTCAGAAGCATCCCCATAAACACCATCAATGTTTTCGCCTACTTTCTTATTGTTTAGCCATGTTGAATTCTCCAGAGCATCCAATAAAAACAACATCGATTCTCTTTGAATATCCTCAGGGACAGATTTATAAGCTGGTCCAGCATCGCCTTCATATTTTTCGTATTGATAAACACCTCCAATATTCGCTAATACGTGGGTGAAATACCAATAAAACTGAATGTTAATAATGGAGAAGCCCATTCTTTTTCGGAATGCAAAATCGGGATCTTCATCTTTTACCCAGTCGTTAAAATTACTCATGATATACTTTAGATTATTCATGGCATAGGTCGTTGCTTTAACCTGATCATCTCCCAAATCTTCGGTTTGAGCACTTGGATCAAAACGAGTATAAATTTGCTGACGACCATATCTAAACATGGGATCTTTAATCTGTTCAGTGATCCAATGTTCAAGCACAGGAACTTCTTCTTCAGACGATTTTGCACTAAAGATTGGTGAATACAACCACTTAATCACATAATCATCATAAACTCCTATTTCAGGAGGTGTTAGCTTAACGCCTCTTTCATAATCCCCTTCTTGAGCGATGAAATTAAAACGGGCATAATCCATAATTGAAGGAGTTGTTCCATACTTCTGAGTAAAGCTTGGTGAACGCAATGAATCGACAGGGAAGGAAAAGGATGCACCCATATTATGCATTAATCCCAAACAGTGCCCCATTTCATGACTTGCAATATAGCGAATAGCATCGCCCATTATTTCATCAGGAATATTCATTGTTCGAACGCGCTTATCAGCGACAGAAGTTTGAATAAATAACCAATCAGCCAATATATCGGCAATTCCATGATACATATAAACGGATGCATTTAAAATTTCACCTGTTCGCGGGTCGATCCAAGAAGGCCCCATGGAGTTTTGCATCAAGGTTGGTCCATATTTCACACAATTATATTTAATATTATTGGGATCAAAAGTGGAATCATTTTTTGGATACATCTTAGTAACGATCGCATTTTTGAATCCAATTTTTTCATAGGCTGAATTCCAATTCTCTATTCCATCTCTAATATGCTTGATCCATCGAGGAGGAAAGGTATCGTCGATATAAAAAAGGATGGGTTCAAGGGGTTCAGTCAACTCACCTTTTTTAAAGGCTTCCACATCACTTGGTTCCAGATTCCATCTGTTGGCATAATAGAGGGGCGTCATTCCATTGTCTTCTCCCGAAAAAGTCATATGTCCATTATAAAACACTCCAATACGTGGATCGTTGATACGTGGGCGCACTTGTTTCTCCGGAAGTAACATTAAGGATCGTTTCATTAAAGCCGTTGCCGGTGCATTTTCACTTACCAAAAAGCCAAAGAAATAGGAGGTCACTTCATAGGACAAATGTGAAGTAATACTCACATTGTCTTCAAAAGCCATGATATCACCCAATAATGACTTTTCACTTTTATAACTGCTAGTACGAGAAGCTAAACCTCCTATCGGTGAAAAGGGATCTAATTCTTTATTCCCGTTTACAAAAAAGTTGGTAGCCTCAAATACCACTGCAGTACTATCGGGCGAGTATGCTTTAATTTTAAAACTTGAAAGAATTGCTCCTATCGTATTTTTATTCAGTGCTCTTTGTACATTCTCTTCCTTAGTGATTGATAAAAAATTGGCTTCTCGGATTTGAATAGAAGAGTCGGCTTGGGTGAAATAAATACAGAGAGGTGTATGTGGTTGCTGTCCAACAATGCTATAATCGGAATTGCTGACCGATTCAACCATTGAACCCAAAAGCATTTCCTTCCCCAAAAGTGTTACAGGAAATTCAAAGTATAGCTTTCCATCTATTTTATGAAGTGTGATCAGCCCCTTTACTGTTTTACACTGCTTATCCTTGAATATTTTTTCATATGCCGTTTCTTTCTTTTGCTCTTTTTTCGCATCCTTTTTCTTATTTTTTTTAGAAGCAGCATGCAATAAAGATGTAGGAACTAAAAAGCAGAATAGGATTATTATAATTATCGTTTTCTTCATGATTCTCTCTTTATTAGTTCTTTAATTAAGTGTTTTTTCGATTTGATGGACTAACAATTGATAATGAGATTTCGTTTCTTTATCAAGACATGTTTTAATCCTTTTTTTCAGTAAAGATTTTGAATCCAATAGCACCTTATAATAAAGATTCTCAAGTGATGGCATTAAATTAAAACTCACTGTCGTACCAAACGAAAAACCTGCAATAGGATTTATGGCATCCATTGACGTATTACACGGATTCAAATAATCATTGTATCCCATATAGCCAAAATCGTGTATGTTTTTTTGTTCAACAAATTCAGGAAGTTGGATACCCCGCAAATAATTTGATGAAATAGTAGACTTTCCTCCTTCTTTTTCAGAGACCAAATTACTTCCTTTGATAATGGATTTTATAAACGCTTTTTGGATATCTTTTTCTGCATTATTAATGACCCTATCCTTTATTGTATTCTCCCAAACAGAAGCATAAATATCATCCATGCATTCTTTCGAAGTATAGGGTTTAGCTTCGCTTGATTTAAGAGCCGATAAATTCACCTTTAAAGTTGAAGCCAATAAAGCATCTACCAATCTGCTTCTCAGATAACTCGCAGGAGTTCCTGTTAGTGCCATATTTTCGATTACTTCCTGTTTCTCTAGCCAATCCAGATCTTTAATTTCATTTAATAAGAAGATTAAAGATTCTTCCTGTTTTGCACGAGGAACAGATTTAAAAAATGGACGAGGATCCCCTTCATATTTTTCATTCACATAAATCCCACCAACATTCGCATAAATATGATTGATATAACGAACATATTGTGAAATAATCCCATTCCAAATGCTTTGACGATATGCATAATCTTTATCCTTCGCTCCTACCCATTCGTTTAGGTTATTCATCACATATTTCAAATTTTTAATTCCATAGATAGACGCTTTAACAGCATCGTCTCCCAAATCTTCACTTTGCGAACTAGGATCAAAGATGTTACCTTGCTGTTTTCCATATCTATAAATAGGATCATCTGCTTTTTCAGAAATCATCTCCGTTAAGATTTTTGATTCCTCTTCAGGATTCGTGCAATTAGGGAAATAGGAGTAATTCCATTTCACTAAGAAATAATCATATAAGCCAAATTTGG
>JBFFMB010000268.1:0-3564 GCA_041554455.1 Bacteroidales bacterium | reverse complement strand
TCGGTCAATTCTCCGGTAACGGTTTCAATGCTGGTACTTGCCATTATATTGCTAGGATATATCTCTTTCGGCAAGCTTAGTGTTGATCTGCTTCCTGAGATGAATGCCCCACGAATTTTTGTTGAGATGAACGCTGGAGAACGACCTCCTGAAGAAATCGAAAAACAATATGTTGAAAGCATCGAATCACAAGCTATACGCCAAAAAGGAGTAACACAGGTTTCATCTATTTGTATGGTTGGATCTGCCCGTGTGACTGTTGAATATAGTTGGGGAACTGATATGGATGAAGCTTTTTTGGATTTACAAAAGGCAATGACCACCTATAGCCAGATGTCAGGTTTAGAAGATTTTACCATAACCCAACACGACCCAAATGCCTCCCCTGTTATGATGATAGGGATGTTACATCCTGAGATCAAAGACATGGATGAACTTCGTAAAGTTGGCGAAAACTATATCCGTAATGAACTGATTCGTTTGGAAGGAATTGCTGAAGTCAGCCTTACCGGAACAGAAGAAAAAGAGGTTTTGATTGAAACGGAACCTTATTTATTGGATGCACACGGCTTAAGCGCGGATGCTGTTGTTCAGCAAATCCAGGCAATGAACCGCAATGTAAGTGGTGGTACCATTGTTGAGATGGGCAAAAAATATATAATAAAAGGAGCGAGTTTATTAGATAATATTGAAGACCTCAAAAATATAATTGTTAGTTATAAGGCTGCGACTCCTGATCCTGCAAGAGGTCAACAAACGGCTTCAGTTTCTGATAAAGTGCCTGTATATTTAAAAGATATTGCAAAGGTTAGTTTTGTAAATAAAGACCCTCAGAATATTGTTCGAATCAATGGTCAACGATGTATCGGACTATCCATATATAAAGAAACCGGCTTTAATACCGTAACGGCAGTCGAAGATCTAAACAAATCTTTAGAGTCCATTAAAAAAGCTTTACCAGGTTACGAATTTATCACTGTTCAAAACCAAGGTCAATTTATACAAAAATCGATTGACGAAGTTCAAGAGACTGCCTTGATTGGAATTGGAATCGCTGTATTTGTATTGTTTATTTTCCTTCGGCGATTAAAAGTGACGGCTATCATTAGTTTTGCCATTCCGATTTCTGTTATTGCAACGTTCAATTTAATGTACTTCAATGGACTAACTCTTAACATTATGACCCTAGGAGGGCTTGCTTTAGGAGCAGGAATGTTGGTAGATAACGCCATTGTTGTAATGGAAAATATCTTCCGAAATATGGAAGATGGCATGTCTGTTAAAGAAGCAGCCATAAATGGAACAGCCGAAGTTGCAGGTGCAATTACAGCCTCTACCTTAACAACTATAGTAGTGTTCTTACCCATTGTTTATTTACACGGAGCATCAGGAGCTTTATTTAAAGATCAAGCTTGGACGGTTGCATTCTCACTGATTGCCTCTCTTTTTGTGGCAATTTTGGTTATACCCATGCTCTTTAATTATGCGTATAAAAACAAGAAAACTACTCAAAAAGAAATTAAATCAGTTCGTATCGGATGGTACGGAAATTTTTTAGCAAAAGTAATTGAAAAGAGAATACTCGTAATCATCCTAGCAATGGTATTGATGGCTGGAACTATAGCTATTTTACCCATGGTAGGTAACGAATATCTCCCTAAAAGTGGTACGGGTGAATTTAGTATTGATATCAAATTACAAGAAGGAACTCAACTCAAACGAACAGCCTCTACGGTGGCATCTATCGAATATTTAGTAAAAGAAACGCTAAATGAAAATTTAGATTTGATATTTAGTCAGATTGGACCTACTGATGGAGGAAGCAACGAAAAATCAGTATTCCAAAACGAAAATACCGCCAGTATTAAAGTTCGTTTAGTAAAAGATGCCGTTCATCAATCAGAGAGTATCATTGCGAGTTTAGGAAGTTTATTAGAAGTTATCCCAGATGCTGAAATCCAAATTGTACGAGACGAAACCGCTTTGCAATCAACCATGGGAACAGATGAAGCTCCTCTTTTGATCGAAGTAAAAGGAGAAGAATTAGCCGTCCTCGATGAGATTTCAACGAATCTTAAAAGCCTTCTATCAGACATTCCTGAGTTACTCAATCTCGAAACCTCTATTGAAGAAGGAGCCCCCGAAATTGATGTTGTTATTGATCGTCAAAATGCTGCCATGCACAATCTAACGGTTGATAATATTAGTGGACAACTGAAAGATTTACTCATGGGTAAAAATGCAGGTAAATTTGAAAAATCAGGGGAAATGAATGACATTACCCTACGCATGCCCGAATTGAGTCTGTATGATTTTAATAATATCGTTTTAAGAAGTGGCGCAAATTATGTTCCCTTATACGAAGTGGCCTCTATTAAAGAATCCGTTTCACCAAAACAATTACACCGCCGCAATCAAAATAGGATTAGTAAAATAAGTGCAGATATTGAACGGGGTATTGCCTTTGATCAAGTGATCGATAAAGTCAATGCTGTTATTCGTAGCGTAAATTTCCCACAAGGGTACGATGTACAAGTGATCGGAGAAGAACAAAAACGTCAGGAAGCCATGTCAAACTTAGGTTTTGCATTGATCCTATCAATCGTTTTGGTTTATATGGTGATGGCTTCTCAATTTGAATCAGTTATTCACCCATTCACCATTTTATTAACAATCCCACTGGCGGGAGTTGGAGCTATTTGGGCCTTCTTCTTGCTTGGGAAATCTTTAAATATTATGGCTTTTATAGGGATTATTATGCTAGCAGGGATTGCTGTAAATGATTCAATTATTTTGGTTGATGCGATTAATAAATTAAAGGCTAAAGGAAAATCATTAAAAGATGCGATCATTAATGCTGGCGAAAATAGAATTAGGCCAATTATTATGACCAGTATCACGACTATTCTAGCACTGCTTCCTTTAACAATCGGCTTTGGTGATAGCGCTGCTTTGCGTTCGCCAATGGCGATTGCTGTTATTGGTGGTCTGGTAACGTCAACAATTCTAACACTGATAGTGATTCCATGTGTGTATTATGTATTTGAATCGGCAAAAGACAGGTTTAGGAAATAAACTAATTGATTGAACATTAGTCTAAAGTTTTACATCTAACGTAAAAAAAGAATGGATTTTATTATAAAAAGGAAAACTCTGATTGCCATGGTCTTTACCGCATTGACCATGCTGGGGTATTTTTCATATAAGCAATTAGCGGTAGAACTCTATCCAAATGCTACTTTACCGATGCTATTTGTACAGGTAAATACATCTCTTGAGGTTGATCCACGTTATATGGAAAGTCAGGCGATTATTCCATTGGAAGGAGCTATTGGTTCATTGAAGGGAGTTGAAAAGATTCAATCTTCGGCCGGACAACAAAGCGGAAGCATCCAAATAAGTTTCAGACAATCAACCAATATTAAATATGCCTATTTAAAATTAGTTGAGAAAATTGATGAGGCGAAGAAAGATTTACCCGAAGGATTTTTTGTCAATGTGTTCAAATTTGATTTAGAGAGCATGAACAATATGTTCATGAGCCTTCAAGTTAGAGGAAGCGGT
>JBFFMB010000267.1:0-3575 GCA_041554455.1 Bacteroidales bacterium | reverse complement strand
GTATTCTTCATTTAGGAAACTCCAAATAGAGTTTGTAGTTTTTGAAAATGTGTGAAATAATTTGGATTTATGAATATGGAATATTCTACCAAAAGGATTAAAAATCAGACTGATAGCCTTATTTCACAATTTGTTATACAAAAATACAAAAAATGAGCTTAATAAGGAAGATCTGTAATTCTCAATTAGAGTAAAATTAAACCGATAATTTAATTTAGAATAAATCTAAATAAAAAATATTTAGTATCTTTGTGGCATAATAATTAAAATAAAAAGAATGTCAACAGCAATATATAAAACACCCCTAGCTTATAATGAACCCATTTTAGATTATAAGCCAGGATCAAAAGAAAGAATAGAATTAGAATCTACTATTAAAGAATTACGTTCGAAAGAAATTGATATCCCAATGTTTATTGGAGGTAAAGAAATACGAACAGATGAAAAGCTTAGTATTCATCCTCCTCACGATATTAAACATACCTTAGGTTATTATTATATGGGTGATGAAACTCATGTAAATATGGCTATAGATGCAGCCTTGGAAGCTCGCTCTAAATGGCAGTCTCTTCGATGGGATCAACGGGCAGCCATTTTTCTGAAAGCAGCCGATTTAATTTCAGGCCCATATCGTGCAAGAATTAATGCAGCAACAATGCTTGGTCAATCTAAGAATGTGTATCAAGCTGAGATTGATGCCGCTTGTGAATTTGCTGATTTCTTGCGTTTCAATGTGCAATTTATGACTGAAATTTATCATATACAACCTATCTCAGATAAAGGTATTTGGAATCGTATTGAGCAGCGTCCTCTCGAAGGTTTTGTGTATGCCGTATCACCTTTCAATTTTACTTCATTAACTGCTAATTTGTCAGCTGCTCCGGCATTGATGGGTAATGTTGTGGTTTGGAAACCTTCCAATACCCAAATTTATTCAGCTCAGGTTATTATGGAAATATTCCGTGAAGCGGGCTTACCTGATGGTGTTATCAATATGATTTTCGTTCCAGGCCCTGTAGGTGGTCGTGTTATGTCTAAACATCCTGATTTTGTGGGTGTTCACTTTACAGGTTCAAATGATGTGTTTAATAAAATCTGGAAAGCTATAGGTGAGAGCGTTCACTTACATAATACCTATCCTAAAATTGTGGGAGAAACAGGAGGAAAAGATTTTGTGATGGTTCATAAGAGTGCTAAGGTTGATCAGGTTGTGACAGCCTTATCAAGAGGAGCATTTGAATATCAAGGGCAAAAATGTTCGGCAGCATCTCGTGCTTATATCCCTTCAAATATGTGGGATGAAGTAAAAGAAAAGTTGATTCGTGATGTGAAATCCTTTAAAATGGGTGGTCCCGAAGACTTCACTAATTTTATCAATGCGGTGATTGATGAAAAATCCTTTGATAAATTGGCAGGCTATATTGATCGTGCAAAAGTTGATAAGGATGTTGAAGTGATAGTCGGAGGGAATTATGATAAAAGCGTAGGTTACTTTATTGAACCTACTGTGATTGTTGCAAAAGATCCCAAATATGCGACTATGCAAGAAGAGTTGTTTGGTCCCGTTCTTTCGATCTATGTTTATGATGAAGATCAATTTGAAGAAACCTTGAAAATAGTTGATCAAACATCCCCATATGCTTTAACAGGAGCTATATTTGCTTTGGATCGCTATGCAATAGATGTTGCAACAAAAACATTGATAAATGCCGCAGGTAATTTTTATATCAATGATAAGCCCACAGGTGCTGTTGTAGGACAACAGCCTTTCGGAGGGGCTCGTGCCAGCGGAACCAATGATAAGTCAGGTTCAATGTTGAATTTATTGAGATGGGTTTCGCCGAGAACAATTAAAGAAAATTTCAATCCTCCAACTGATTATAGATATCCATTTATGGAGGAGAAATAAATCGTTTTCTGGAGATAAAATTTGTAATTTTGGATATGATAATTCTAAACAATAAAAAATATGAGTAACAAAGTGGATTGTACCTGGAAAGGTGATATGGCTTTCGAAGCGAATGTAAATGATTTTAAAATTTTAATGGATGCAGGTGAAGCTGTGGGAGGGAAGAATGCTGGCCCTCGCCCAAAGCCATTAACACTCGCTTCACTCGGTGGTTGTTCAGGGATGGATGTAGTATCAATTTTAAAGAAAATGCGCGTTGAACTCGATTATTTCAATATTGAAATTGACGGAACATTAACCGAAGAACATCCTAAGTATTATCATAAAATACATTTGGTTTATTCTTTTAAAGGGACTGACTTGCCTTTGGATAAAATTGAAAAGGCTGTTAATCTATCCCAAGATAGATATTGTGGAGTAAGTGAATTGCTTAAAAAAGGTGCGGAGATTTCTTTTGAGATCAAGATTTTAGATTAATCCTTTTTACGATCTCAACAAATTCACTGATGATCATGGCGCTTGCGCCCCAAATAATTTCATTCTGAATAAAATAACAAATAACACTAAGCCGTATATTATTGCGGCTTAGTATTTTTTTATGCATTCTGTTTTTGGGATTTGCAAAATCGTCAATATCGATTTCAATAATGCGATCCACTTCATTTTTTTCTAAAATAAAGTTAGGTTCACTATTTGTGTAAGCAATAATTGGCAAAACATTAAAATTACTGGGAGGAATATATAATTGAGTAAGTTCTCCAATAACCCTTATATCATCTTGGTTGACGCCAATTTCTTCTTTAGTTTCACGTAAAGCAGTCTGTATTAGATCAAAATCATCCACTTCTTTTTTCCCTCCAGGAAAAGCTATTTGACCACTATGTACTCCATCGTATATAGGCCGTTTGATCATGACTGTACAAACTTTTCTGTTTTTTGGATATAACAGTATTAAAACAGCACTAAGTTTAGCTTCTGCTCTGTTTTTTTGTTTCTGTAACTCAATTTTACGAGTAATAGGTTCCATCAGAAACTGAGCTTCACGACCAGGCAAAGGCTCAGCTAAAGTTTGCTTTAAATTATCGATGAATGTACTGAAGTTGTTCATAATATTCGTAATGCAAAATAAGTAATTATAATAATCTTAATGGAAAATTCTTTATATTTGTTTAAAACAAATTAGTATTTGCAAAATGCTTAAAGAAAAATTAAAATCAATTACAAAGTCAGATGAACAAAAAAGCAAGATTCGTGAGCTTATTTTGTTTAACGATGATTTCAATACATTTGATTTTGTGATAGAAACGCTGATTGAATTATGCGGGCATGAACCCCATCAAGCCGAACAATGCGCTTTACTTGTTCATTATAAAGGTAAGTGTGGTGTAAAATCGGGGCCCTATTTTGAACTGAAACCTATTTATAAAGAAATGCTAAACCGTAGTTTAACGGTAGAAATCCACTAAATTGTTTATCATGAGCTGGACACTTATAGCTGTTTTAATCCTTGTAGGCTTATTATTCATTGTACTTGAAATACTGGTGATTCCGGGTCAAGGACTGTTTGGGATTTTGGGATTAATTGTCATGGGAATTGGGATTTGGCAAACCTATGTGTCATACGGTAGTGTGACTGGGCATATCGTTTTAGCCTCTTCTTTTATCG
>JBFFMB010000266.1:0-3575 GCA_041554455.1 Bacteroidales bacterium | reverse complement strand
GTTCCGCCACCAGGTAGGGTTTCGTTACTGATGATACCAGGGTAACGCAATCCACGAATATCCATATCGTATCTGCGAACATAATAATCGGCTAATAATTCGCCGGCCACTTTGGTTACCCCATACATAGTGGTTGGACGAAGAATCGTTTCCTGAGGAGTATTATCTACCGGAGTTTCTGGTCCAAAAACAGCAATTGAACTAGGATTAAGCACTTGCTCCATTTTTAGTACGCGAGCCACTTCCAACACATTCAATAAGCCATTCATATTAACATTCCATGCCAATTGTGGATTTTTCTCACCAACAGCCGAAAGTATAGCAGCCATATTGATAATGGCATCAATTTCGTATTTCTTACAAATTGCCATGAGTGCTTCCCGATCGGTAACATCCAATACTTCAAAAAGACCAGTAGCGGCTAATTTCTTACCAGCATTTGGACATTTATCCGTAGCGACAACATGATCAACTCCATATATATTTCGCAAGGCCAAAACCAATTCAGAACCAATTTGACCAGCAGATCCGATGACTAATATATTTTTCATTAAGCCAATATTTTTTCGTGTTATAAAATTAACAATTCGCTGCAAAAGTAATGTTTTTTTGAGTTTAATTGCTTACTCCCAAATAAATAATGAGCAAAATATTCTATCTTTGCCGCATTAATTTTTCAAACAACAATATTTTAAAAATAGAGATATGTACGGTAAAATCAAAGATCATCTTCAAAAGGAACTTGCAGCCATTGAAGAAGCTGGTTTATTTAAAAACGAACGCATCATTACAACTGCTCAAAGTGCAGAGATAAAAGTAAGCACAGGCGATAATGTCTTAAATTTTTGTGCCAATAATTATTTAGGATTATCCAATCATCCTCGCTTGGTTGAAGCAGCTAAACGCGGTTTAGATTCGCACGGTTACGGAATGTCATCGGTACGTTTTATTTGCGGAACTCAAGATTTACACAAAACCCTCGAAGCAAAGATTGCTGAATATTTTGGTACAGAAGATACTATTTTATATGCTGCTTGCTTTGATGCTAACGGTGGTGTTTTTGAGCCTTTGTTTAACGAAGAAGATGCCATTATTTCTGATTCTTTAAACCATGCCTCTATCATTGATGGAGTTCGCCTTTGTAAAGCCCAACGTTATCGTTATGCGAATGCTGACATGGCCGATCTAGAAGCAAAATTAATTGAAGCACAAGCTCAACGTTTCCGCATTATTGTTACAGATGGTGTATTTTCAATGGACGGAAATGTTGCTCCAATGGATAAAATCAATGAATTAGCCAAAAAATATGATGCCATGGTGATGGTTGATGAATGTCACTCTGCTGGTGTTGTTGGTGAAACGGGTCGCGGAGTAACCGAATTGTTCAATATTCGTGGAGAGGTTGATATTATTACGGGTACTTTAGGAAAAGCTTTTGGTGGTGCCATTGGTGGATTTACGACTGGTAAAAAAGAAGTGATTGAGATCTTACGTCAACGCTCACGCCCCTATTTATTCTCAAACTCTATTCCTCCGGTTGTTGCAAGTGCAGGTATCGAGATGTTTGATATGATGGAAGAAACTTCAGAACTACAAGATAAATTACATAAGAACACGGAATATTTTGTGGGTAAAATGACTGAAGCCGGATTTGATATCAAACCCACCAAATCTGCGATTTGTGCCGTTATGTTGTATGATGCAAAACTCTCGCAAGTAATGGCTTCCGAATTATTGAAAGAAGGAATCTATGTTATTGGGTTCTACTTCCCAGTAGTTCCAAAAGATCAAGCTCGTATTCGCGTTCAATTATCGGCCGGACACGAACAAGCTCATCTCGACAAATGTATTGCAGCCTTTACCAAAGTGGGTAAAGAATTAGGCGTTTTGAAATAATCAATATCAAAATACATATTCAAAGCCCACGGTTTTTAATCGTGGGCTTTTTAATTTTTTATCATTCATGAAATCTTAGTAAATTTGCTATCATAAAATTTTAGTCCCAATGGAAAACAATCTTGTCATATACAATACCCTCAGCCGAAAAAAAGAAGCCTTTGTTCCTTTGAAATCCCCATTTGTAGGGATGTATGTATGTGGCCCTACTGTGTATGGTGATGCCCATTTAGGTCATGCCCGACCAGCTATAACTTTTGATTTAGTTTATCGTTACCTCAAACATATTGGTTTTAAAGTTCGCTATGTACGGAATATTACGGATGTTGGACATCTTGAGGCCGATGCCGATGAAGGCGAAGACAAGATTGCTAAAAAAGCCAGACTCGAACAATTGGAGCCGATGGAAGTGGTTCAATATTATGTGAACCGCTATCGCGAGAATATGAAACAATTGAATGTGTTGCCTCCCAGTATTGAGCCCCATGCCTCTGGTCACATCATCGAGCAAATCGAAATGGTGAAAAATATTCAGGACAAAGGTTTTGCTTACGAAACCAATGGTTCTTTATATTTTGATGTAGAAAAATACAATGAATCCCATCCTTACGGGATTTTATCGGGTCGTAAAATTGAAGATTTGATGGCCAATACTCGTGAACTCGAAGGACAAGACGAAAAGAAAAATCCGATGGATTTCGCCCTTTGGAAAAAAGCACAACCCGAACATATCATGCGCTGGCCTTCGCCTTGGAGTGATGGTTTCCCTGGATGGCATATGGAGTGTTCTGCCATGGGATGTAAATATTTAGGTGAAGAATTTGATATTCACGGTGGCGGAATGGATTTAATGTTTCCTCATCATGAAGCCGAAATAGCCCAATCACAAATTGCCAATGGAAAGCAAGCCGTAAAGTATTGGATGCACAATAATATGGTGACTTTGAATGGTCAGAAAATGGGAAAATCTTTAGGAAACGCTATCGATCTTGAAGCAGCTTTTACTGGCAATCATAAATTAATGGAACAAGCTTACAGTCCAATGACTATACGTTTTTTCATTTTACAAGCCCAATATCGTTCCACCTTAGATTTCTCAAACGAAGCCTTGCAAGCTGCTGAAAAAGGCTTGGATCGATTGCTAAAAGCTACTGAAACCATCCATAATTTAAAAACAGGGGAGACTTCAGATTTCAACATTCAAGAGCTGAAAGACAAATGTTATGCTGCCATGAATGATGATTTTAATAGTCCCATTACCATTGCTAATTTATTTGATGGGGTGCGTTGGATCAATTCTGTAAACGATGGGAAAGCGAGTTTGAAAAGAGAAGATATTGAGTTATTGAAAACACTTTACAATGATTTTGTTTTTGATATTCTAGGATTAAAATCTGAAGAGGTTGGTAGTGGAAATGATGGCTTAGTTGAAGGTGTGATGAATACCATTTTAGAACTTCGCAAAGATGCCAAACTCAACAAAGACTGGACAGCTGCTGATAAAATCAGAGACGAATTAGCAAAGCTTAATATTGTTATTAAAGATACTAAAGATGGCGCTACTTGGGAAGTGAAAGAATAAACACAAAAATCAAATCATCCCAAAAACCCACAACTTAAGTTGTGGGTTTTTGTATGTAAGACGGACCAAGGTTCAATAAAAAAACTAAACCACCTTC
>JBFFMB010000265.1:0-3579 GCA_041554455.1 Bacteroidales bacterium | reverse complement strand
TCTTGAAAGAATACGAAGAAAGTTTGGAAGAAGAATAAATCGTTATCTTCATAGATACATTAAAAAAACCCGGCCATTGGTCGGGTTTTTATTTTATATGGGATAGAACATCAATTTTTCAAAATAGCCATTTAAAAATGCTGGTCCAAAAATTATGGAGCCTATTTATAATGTTGAAGTATTGGTTCCTGAAGATAGAATGGGTGATGTTATGACTGACTTACAGGGTCGTCGTGCTATTATCATGGGAATGGAAGCTGAAGGTACGTATCAAAAAATTAAAGCAAGGGTTCCATTAGCAGAAATGAACCGTTATTCGACTTCTTTAAGTTCGATTACTTCAGGTCGTGCAATGTATAGTATGAAGTATGCTGAATATGCTCAGGTACCTAGTGATATACAGGAAAAACTCTTGAAAGAATACGAAGAAAGTTTGGACGAAGATTAATCTTTATCCACATTGATATATGAAAAAACCCGGCCATATGGTCGGGTTTTTTATTTTTAGCATGTTAATTAATTCTCCCAAATTGTTTTTATTAAAGTGGCCTCAGAAAAATTCGCTCCATTTACCATCATATTTCCATCAATTCCTCCTAGCTGTCCTATTGTATTACAATCTTCATCAATTACTCCAGCAGCCATATCAGCACCACAAAGTCCGGGATCAAAAACATAAACAGTTTCACTCTGGAAAACATATTGTTTCACACTTGCACCTGTTTCACAAGCATAGTCTCCACTTGCAAATTCATCAATCTTTTGTTGCAAACAATCTGAGATATCATCCTTCTTACACGACAGACCTATGAATACCAATGAAACTAATAATAAATATATCTTTTTCATAATTGTCTTTTAAATAAAGATGCAATTAATCAATGAAAAGTTGCGTTGGCAATACTATTTTACCAAAACAAATCTAAAATTTTTGCATGATTATCATTGGTTAGTTGATGATTAACTCCATATCCGATACGTATGTCATGTTTTACTCAAATCATTACAACTTTCTAAAAGTTAAAACATCTTGACTTCGGTCTTGTAATTGAGGAATAAAATTTCCGATACTAAATTGCTGATAAGGGGATTGAAAGTCTATGTAATATTCCGTACCGCATCGCATACAGCTTGAAAATGCATCTTGAATGTAAACACTATCACTGCAAATTTCTTCTAAAGAATATAAAGAAAACTCACCGTACCCTTTTAAAATAACCAATAAATGGTCGGATCCAGAATTTTCAATAAGCAAAGTATCAGCCTGCTCAACAACCTCAATCCATGTTCCTTCTAGGGCGTGAATATTAAAATCCTTGTCTTTTTTACAACTAATAATTAAAATGGCAATTAACAATGATCCAATAAAAAATTGTTTTTTCATACTAATAATGGTTTTAGTTACCAATATTAGATGTAGTAAAACGTAAAAAGGTTGCGTCGTCAAAAAAATATTACCAAAACAAATCTAAAATCTTTGCATGATCTTCATTGCTGAGTGGATGATTAGCTCCCCCCACTTTATTCTCATTCATCGCTTTTAAAACATCCGTTTTATTTTCATTGCCATTAGCAATCTCACTAAAGCGAATTGGACACTCAATCGATTGGAAATAGTTTTCAAAAGCAAGTATGGTTTCATCAACTCCATCCACCTCAAAAACATGTTTACCTAAGAATGCAATTCTCTCTGGAATAATATCCTTATGAAATTTCATCCAAGCAGGAAATACAATACTTAAACTTGCCCCATGAGGGGTATCATAAAGTAAGGATAAAATATGCCCAATACTATGCACACCCCAGTCTCCAGATACACGTCCATACATGGTCATTTTATTCAATGCCATGGTGGCATCATACATAATTGTAGCCCGTAAATTATAATTTTTCAAATCACTCAAAAGAGCCTCGCCATGCTCTATCCCATCGCGCATGATAGCAAATACTATTTTGTCGGACAAAGTGGCTTCACCGGCTCCAAAATAGGCTTCCAGACAGTGTGCTTGAAGATCTGCAATGCCATATGCAGTATAATTTTTGGGGACAGAAAAAGTATTCTCTGGATCAAGAAATGAATGCTTATTATAAATCAAATCATGACCATATCCCAGTTTTTGTTGAGTGGCTTTATTTTGAACTACCGCAAATGGGTTCATTTCTGTTCCAGTTGCTGCTAAAGTCAATACAGAAACCAAAGGAATGGCCACTTCTGGTTGTGCTTTTCCAGCATAAAAATCCCAGCCCGAATGATTCACAGGAATAGTGATTGAAATAATTTTTGCAGAATCAATGACACTTCCTCCACCAATGGCTAAAATCACATCCACTTTATTTTCTCGACCCAGCTTGGCAGCTGCATCCACATCTTCAACCAAGGGATTTGGTTTGATGCCGCTGTATTCAAATATTTCAGCATGAATACTTTTTAATTGCTCAATGGCTTTATCATAAATTCCATTATGTTTAATAGAACCTCCACCATAAACCAATAAAACACGATTACCATATTCAGTAATAGCTTTTCCTAATCCATCCATAACACCCCTTCCAAAATGCAATTTTGTGGGATTATATGCTATAAAGTTTTCCATAATTTAAGATGTTAGATATTAGTTGTTAGATCAATAAATATTCATTAGCACATTAACAAATCTTCAAATTGAATCATTAGCCAATTGCTCCGCTCCCAAAACAAAGTTGTTCTGCATTGTCATAAATGGCTCCAAATTGTCCAGCAGCTATTCCAGCAATGGCGTCATCAGACTCTAATATATAAAGATCGCCTTTTTTAACTAATGTTCCTCCTGTAAATTCAGGGGTGTGACGAATTTTAAATTTTACTCTTTGGGCTGTTGAATAGTCCTGATCAGGTTTTTCATTAATCCAATGAAAATGTTTTAGCTCCACCGTATTCCCATATTGAGAAATCGGATCGTAACCGTTGGACACATAAATAATATTATTTTCAATATCTTTTTTAACGACGAACCAAGGCCCTTGACTCAAACCCAAACCCTTCCGTTGTCCAATGGTATGAAACCAAAATCCTTTGTGTTTTCCTAGTTTTTTACCTGTTTCAAGCTCAACAATATCACCTTCTTTTTCGCCCACATAGCGACGAATAAAATCATTGTAATTGATCTTTCCTAAAAAACATATTCCTTGACTATCGGGACGATGTGCACTGGGTAATTTCATTTCTTCAGCCAAACGACGTACCTCAGGTTTTGGAATATCCCCGATAGGAAACATCAATTTATTCACTTGTGCTTGAGTTATCTGAGCTAAGAAATAGGTTTGATCTTTATGCTTATCAACAGCTGTTGCTAAGTATTTTGTTCCATCAATGACTTTAGTATTGGCATAATGCCCTGTTGTGATTAAGTCAAAATCCTTGCCATACAATTCTTCAAAGGCACCAAACTTAATCATCTTATTACACATCACATCAGGATTAGGAGTCAATCCTTTTTTAACCTCATCCAAAGTATAACTGATTACACGCTCCCAATAGAGTTTCTGAAGATCAACAATCTCCATCTTCAACCCATACTTTTTAGCGAGATAGGTCGTAAT
>JBFFMB010000264.1:0-3582 GCA_041554455.1 Bacteroidales bacterium | reverse complement strand
GGTAAAATTCAAGCTACAGAAAAGAAAACAAATATTAATGCTGCAAATCTTGTTCTTGCTGTTATGCCGATGCAACAAGATGGAGTTGAATCTGTTAAGTTTAAATTAATCCGCTCTTACTCAAAAAAAACTCTATCATCTTGGTATTTAGACCCTCGCAATGCTGATAAACTTTTCGATGTTTCTTATTATAGCGCAAAATATTACCAATTCAAAAAATTTATACGCGATTCGGAAGTGTTTAATATTCCTACTTCTGGAGGACCCGATGATTTTCAATCGTATTTTAAATGGGGAATCCTTAAATACCAAGCTGGGAATTATGATGGAGCCATTGAAGATTTTAATACTGCCTTAAGCTATAATTCAGATACTGCAGTCTCACTGATTTATTCATACAGAGGAATTTCAAAAACAAGACTCAGTAATTACAGCGAAGCAATCGAAGATTTTGACAGAGCTATTGACATTCGTCCAAGCGATGTAATGGGATATTCAAACTGGATAAAAAATTACTATAACCGAGGAGTTTCTCGATTTTACACTAACGATCTAGAAGGTGCTTGTGAAGATTGGAACAAATCTTTTGATCTTGGTTTTGGTGGCGCACTGGAATATATTGAAAGATTTTGTAAATAAAGCCTGACTATGAAAAAAAGATTTATAATCATACTGTTTTGTATAAGCACTCTTTTTGCATTTAACGCATCAAAATCTGCTTTTGGACAATATTATGATAATTCTCAAACAGCTGGATTTTTTGGCAATTTCTCGATCAATGCTAATATTGGTGCAGCCTTGCCATTTGCTGATGTAAGCCAGGATTTCAAGCCCTATCAAGATGATTGGAAAATGGCTTATGGCTTTAGACTTCGAAAACAATTATCCCCAATTTTTGGGATAGGTGCTCAATTTTTGATGGGAAATTTACATGGAACGGTATTAACTTTTGCAGATGGAACCATTGCTGACCAATATTTTGATTCTGAATTCATGGAATTGAATGCTCATGCGACAATCAATTGGAGTAATTTATTTTTTGGCTATAAAGACAATCGAACTGTTCATTTATATAGCACTATTGGAATAGGTGTTTCAAATTGGGCTAGTATACGTCGCGATCTGAATACAAATACTGAATTAAGCCGTAGCGGTTTTGATGCTAATAATGCTAAAGCTTGGACACCAACCTTAAGTATTCCTGTTGGGATGGGAATTTATTTTGCCATGGGCAAAAAATTTGGATTTAATATTGAAGCCAGTTTGCATAGACTAAATTCTGATGATTTAGACGCTTTAGTATCTGGAAAATCGAATCAAGATTATTATTCTTATGTTTCTGCTGGAATTACCTACAATTTATCTGCAGTAGGGAATGTATTCCGTAGATCAGGAAAAGAAGACGCAAATTATGATAAAGAAGCTCGTAAGCTCGAAAAGTATCAAAAACGTCTAGCCAAAAAGAATAGTAGAAATGAAGAACGTGAGGATATGGAAAAAGAGAGAAAGACGAATATTGAAAAGTCAAAACGCTCTCGCCGTGATCCAGCAGCAGGAATGCCCAAAGTTGTTGAATACGATGCCGTATATAGAGCTGATGCTATCAATAACATCGATATTGAAAACAAAAAATTTAGTACCGAATCCGAACTAAAAGCAAAAGGAGATAAAGAACTCGTATTTGACGAAGGAAAACATTTTATTACTGGAGGAACCCAAGTTAAACAGTCGCAATATACTGGTTCAGCAAATATCATAAGTGCGAGAGATGCCCTCAAACTTAAAACAGACACTTACGAAAGCTTTTCTGTTACTGATGGTAGCGGAAGAACTACAACATCTATAATTAGTGGAGGAGTACTGGCCATCCCAGAAACAGGACAGGTTTACACTGTTCAAATACTGGCTTCAAGAGTACCCGTAAATAATATTAATGTATACCGTGAAAAATATGGTATTCACCAGCCTATTTATTACACTCTTCAAAATGGGCTATATCGTTATTCTACTGGCTTGTTTACAAATTATTATGATGCACAAACTTATGCTAATGTAATAAAACGTAATGGCTTAGGAGATGCTTTTGTCGCAACATACAACAATGGTCTTAGGGTCATAAGATAATTATATTTTAAGAAGCTCGTTTTTTGTTTAATAAGTTTTGCGTTTACTCGAACTACAACTAATTAATCTAAATATGGCTAAAAAAACTAATTGTGAGTTAGAAATTGATTCTTATTGCAGTGAGTCTCAGCTACTAGATTTAGGAATGGTCCCCTTAAATAACCACAAAATGGATTATGTAATCTACGAAAAAAACGAAAAGGTTTACTTTTTTGAAAAATCAAGCAAAAACTTACTGCGTTTATTCTGTGTTACAAAAAGACAATCATTTTATCTTTCTTAGCCATTCAAATCTGTAACAGATATAAGATAAATGGAAGGCTTAGCAAACTCAAAATTGTAGAAACAACAAAATTTTTCATTGCCAATTCATCATCAGCACCAAACTGTTTGGCCAGTAATACTAATATCGTCATACAGGGCATGGCAGCCTCTAAAATCAGTACAGAAAAAGCAATGTTATTCATTTGCAAATGCAGAACTTCTATCAAGAATCGAAAAAGGAAAATAAAAATAATCGGAGTAAGAATCAGCTTATTAAAACTTAATGCAAATACATCTATCCTATTCAGCATATCTCTAATCTTAATTTGCGCAATCAAAATGCCAATATAAATCATGGCAAGATAGAGTGTTGTTTGCCCCAAACCTCCTAAAGAAACTTGCAATAATCGAGGCAATCTGATTCCAAAAATCATCATCAATAAACCAATACTCAAGGCTATTGTATTGGGATTGGCTAATTTTTTCAAATTCTTAAACCCCTTTTCAGTAGAAGCTGGATTTAAAACATATACGCCGTATGTCCACATAACCGTATTCATAGCCAATTGATAAATAGCCGCATATAAAATGGCTTCACCACCCGGAAACAAGGCATCAAGCAATGGAAAACCCAGAAAAACGATATTACCCAACATGGTATGCAAACTATGAATAGTCGCCTGTGAAGGTTCCAGTTTGAATAATTTGGCTGATAATTTTCCAATGATGAGCTGTACAAACAATATCACATAGGTTCCAATAATAATGAAGAGTGCATTGCGTATTATATCGTGAGTAAATGTTAAACTGGATAATTTGGTAATAATAAGTAAAGGCAAAGTAATGTAAAACACCAACTTATTAAAAACATCCTTGGCCGAATTATTTAAAATCTTGAAACGATAGGCGAGTATCCCACAAATAGCAAGAATCCCCAAAAAAGCAATCTGATCAATAATAGTATTAAATCCCATAAAATTAATAGGTATAATTTGAATGATAGCAAAGTTAAAAAAGAATTAAGAAGTTAATATGCAGTAGAATCAAATTAGCATTATCTTTTAATTAGATGATATTCCTTATCTTAATCATAAGTATTGTGAGCCAAAATTATATTTATATTTAATGGATTTTCAAAACACTTTGTTGAAGAATCTAGTTAGGAATACTATGGATTTTATTAAATTATCTAGT
>JBFFMB010000263.1:0-3587 GCA_041554455.1 Bacteroidales bacterium | reverse complement strand
TCTTCTGCATATTTTGGATCACCATAGCTCAATGGTGTAATGATTTTTCGGGCTCCGATCGATTGTTTTTTCAATAAATCAAAGGCTTCAAGATGATTATTGCTAGGAAAAGCAGAATTCCCAAGCAAGATATTTGGTGCATTTTCAACAATGGATTTATCTTGTATTAAAATATCCAAGGGATAATATGTGAACCAATACTGTTTTAATCGCGGATTGATTATTTCTTTATATGTCTGAAATTCTGTATCTATTGAAATGGAACAACAACTTATTTTTTGGATAGCTGTCCTGATTGCCTTTGCTTTTCGAGGAGTTAATATATTGAATAATCTATTTTCTTTGGTTTTATGCTTCTTTAAAAGTGTTTTTGTTTTTTCTTGATAAAGATCGCTCCTGAATTCTGGAAGCATATTATAAATTTCATAGCCAAAGGGTGACCAAACAATGGGAATGTTAAATTTACTTTTAATGAGATGTAAGAGCTTTGCATGGTTATAAACCAAGGAGTGAAATATGATGAGTTTGAATTTAGATATATCACCAATTGCTTTAAAAAATTCGTTAGTGCCATATTCAGAAACCTCAACAGCTGTTTCTGGATTTGAATGTTTTGAGTGTTGAGTGCTCTTGCTGCTTTTCGGAAATGAAGATGTTAAATGATTTTTTTTGTCAATCTTATAAGTCTGAAATAAACTTGGGATGATTGAGACTGATTCCCTCCAAGCAACATACACATTTTGATTTGGAGCAGCAGCTTCAAAAATCGAAGTGATTGTTCCAATAAATTTGTCATCCTTTACAATATGTAAAATCATTTGTAGAAGCTATGTATTGTTTCCAAAATATATTGAATTTCGTTTTCCGTTAGTTCGTAAAATAAGGGTAGTCGTAATAATCGCTCTTCAAATTTATCAGAATTTGGCAAGACAGATTGAACACCTATTCCTCGTTCTTTAATGTATTGACTTTTATGTAAACTTTGGTAGTGAAATACAGCAAGGATCTTCTGTTGTTTGAAATGCTCTATTAATTCAGTCCGCTCTTTCAAGCTGGCACAAACGATATAAAACATATGGGCATTGTTTGTTGCAAATGGAGGGATTGTTGGCAGATCAATTTTACCTGATTCCTTTAGGCATTTAAGATTTTTATAATAGGTATTCCATAGATCAATCCGTTTAGACTGAATTTTTTTTATATTTTCGAGTTGAGCGTAAAGGAAGGCTGCCAATAAATCGGAGATCAAGAACGAAGAACCTGTATCTACCCAACCATATTTATTGATTTCTCCTCTAAAAAACTGGGCTCTATTGGTACCTTTTTCCCATAGAATTTCTGCACGTTCCGCAAATATTTTGTTATTAATAGCCAGAAGCCCTCCTTCTCCACATTGAATATTCTTGGTTTCGTGAAACGAAAAACATCCCAGATCTCCAATGCTTCCGAGAGGCTTATCTTTATAATATGAATCAATGGCTTGAGCTGCATCTTCAATGATTGCGATCTTGTATTTGTCGGCAATCATTTTTATCTCATCCATATCGCAAGCAAAACCTGCATAATGAACAACGACAATGGCTTTTGTTTTAGCCGTAATTAATCCTTCTATTTTTTGTGCATCAATATTTGGGTTGTTTTCCTGACTATCTGCAAATACAATTTTAGCCCCTTGTCTGGCAAAAGCCAATGCTGTCGAAACGAAAGTGAAGGAAGGAATGATTACTTCATCGCTTGATTTGATATCTAAAAGTAGGGCACACATTTCAAGTGCATCTGTACAGGATGTAGTTAAGAGGCATTTATGAAATCCCCATCGCTCCTCAAAAAACTGATGACACTTTTTGGTGAAAATGCCGTTGCCTGAAATATGTCCATTTTGAACAGCATCATTCAAATATGTCGTCTCATTACCCGATAAAAAGGGTTTGTTAAAAGGGATTGGCTTTATTTCCATAAATGAAAAATATGTACAGAGTTTGTTAAATTGAATTTATTTTTTTTATAAAATTTGCAAGCATCCTGATTCATAAGTTGGGTTGCAACCCTTAGTTCCTCAATCTGATGATCTATACACCAGTTTTCAGCTGTAAGTATCAATTGTTTCCCGATACCATGTCCTCTGTGCCTCCCATCAACAGCAATTAACCCAATTTGAGCTGTTTTATCGGATGCTTTTATTGTTAGCATACCACTTAATTGCGTGTTATTATAGATCCCAAAAACAGCATCTGCCATTTCACCACTAAGCGATTTTTCTACCCATCGAATATACATCGGTTTAAAAAATTTCTGCAAATGCTCATCTCTATAAAAACGGGAGTAGATGCCACTTTGTAAACCTAAATCAATGAGACTGTCACTCAATTCGCCAATGGGAGTCCCTATGTGATTGCTGCTTTGAGAGAACTCCTGTTTCGAATAGGTAACTTTTGTGTCAATTAAAGGAATTTTGTGTTCATTTAATAATTCAACAATTGATTGATCAGCAGTATTGTTAAACAAATAGAGCAATTGGTAATCAGATTGATTGAAATTCTTTTTGATCAAACAAAAATCACCGGCAGTTTTGATAACTGACATTCCAATTTTTACTTTAAAAAAAGAGGAATCCCATGGAAGATATTCGATCATTATAAACAGAGGTTTAATTATTAGAACAAATATACTAATTTTGATCTCGAATAAAATTCTCATGAATCGGATTAATGCATTTATCTTTTCTGTGATCAATCGAATATTTAAGCTGTTGGGTTGGCATGCTGTATTTATTAATAGCTCTGGTGTTAAATGTGTCAATCAATCCTTGAGTTCGGATTATCTTCGATCCTTGAAAGTGAAGGAAGAAATTGTCCTAGATCCAGCGGTTTTATATTTAGGGTTTGATGGATTAAAAGATACCTATACGCTTTTAAATCGACCGATAAAAAGTTCACCCCATTTCGAATTCGTTGAAAAACTATATTCCAAAAAGGATTATCATCAAACCGATTATTTTGAACGATTTATTAGCGGTAGACTTGATCTGAGGTATAATCAATGCCCCTTTTTATATGATTTTGATGCTTTGTATAGAGCCAAGAAAGAATTCGTTGAAACTGGGGAATATCTGCCAATTTTAATAACTGAAATTGACGGGACGTATTATATCTTGGATGGTAAACATACAGCTTCATTATCGCTGGTGTTGAATAAAAAACTAAAGTGTTTATTAGTTGACAATCCCTATAATCATCCATTTTACAAATTACTTTTGCAGAAGATGGAAAAAAAAGAGAAAACATTCTCAAAAAATATTGACTTTTTAAAAATGGCTGCGGCTCACTGAATATGAAGATTGAAGACATTGTAAAACAGATAAAAGAAAACCCAATAGAATCCAAAGGCGAATTGTATCATCCCATTCCTTTTCCTGAATTTGAAGGACTAACAACGTCCAGTAACCCAAAAGCTGTTTACGAAAAATGGGCGATCATTACGAAAACCCTCTATTCAATATTTGGTGATAAAAAGGATATCAGTGTTTTGGATGTGGGAGCAAATGCAGGTTTTTACACTTTTAATTTTGCTAAAAATGGGGCTTCTGT
>JBFFMB010000262.1:0-3590 GCA_041554455.1 Bacteroidales bacterium | reverse complement strand
ATTCGATGGAAGCAAAGATAAAATTTATACAGACTGATGAGAATATTTAGGCATTAAAAAAACCCATCTCGAAATTTCGGGATGGGTTTCATTATAGTATTCACAACTACTGATTTTCGTTGGCAAATTTCAAACCTTCTCTAAAGGCATCAATATTCATTTGGACAATTTCTTCGCCTTTACTAGCAAAGATTTTTCGAATAGCGTTTTCAAGTAATTGGATATCCATATCCAGAAATGGTGCACTTGCACCCAAAATAACAATATTAGCTGATTTTGGGGATCCAATATCTTTGGCTACTTTTCCTGCATCCATCGCAATATAGCGAGGTAATGATTCAATTTTCTTTATCACCTCCTCTATGGGTGGATAATTAGTAATATTTACAAATGGTTCCGTATTGGTCACTAACCATCCATTTTTCGATAACATGGGTAAATATCTCAAGGATTCCATTGGTTCAATCGCAATAATAATATCGGCTTGACCAGCAGGGATTAGATCGGACGCTATTTCATCAGAAGACAAGCGCAAATGCGATTGCACATCCCCTCCCCTTTGGCTCATTCCGTGAACTTCGGCTTGTTTTAAATACAATCCAGCATCGATGGCAGCTGTACCAATTGTAGCAGCGATGGAAAGGATTCCTTGTCCACCGACACCAGCTAATATAATATCTCTTTTCATATATAAGTTCTTGCTATAATTCTAATTGTTTTGCCTTGTGTTTAGCACGCATTTTCTTATTCAATGTTTGAATACACTCACGACGTGGAATAATGACCGAAACCCCTTGATATTCTAATTCTTTTTTTATGACATTAACATTTTCATCATGGAATTTATGAAGTGGTTTCAATATATGAAGATGCTCTTTATCCACACCCAAACCAAGGCAAATAGCTTCGATACGTCCTAATGCTGAAGATTTTTGACCACCAGTCATTCCAGTAGTAGCATTATCTAAAATCAGAACGGTTATGGGCGAATTATTATTAACGGCATCCAATAAACCTGTCATCCCAGAATGAGTAAAGGTTGAATCACCAATAGCAGCCACCGCAGGCACTAATCCAGCATCAGCAGCACCAATTGCCATTGTAATTGAAGCTCCCATATCAACACATGAATTAATGGATTCAAGCGGCTTTAAAGCACTCAAAGTATAACAACCAATATCCGAGAATACACGACCTTTGGAATATATTTCCAACGCTTCATTTAAGGCAAGAAAAGAATCATTATGAGAACAGCCTTTACAAAGTGAAGGCGGGCGACCAACTACAAATTCAGGGATAGCTTCCCCAATTTCATCTGTTAATCCCAATGCACGAGCAACAATATTTGGATTGAGTTCACCATCTCTGGGAACGGACCCTTCCAAACGACCTTTAATGGTTTTTCCTTTATTTAAAAACCCACGAATTAATTCTTCTAAAATGGGATATCCATCTTCTAAAATTAGTAATTCATCACATGAATTATATAGTTTTTCAACCATGCTTGTTGGTACAGGATATTGACCCACTTTTAATATTGGATAAGGAACATTTCTGTCACTATAGTTCTCCATTAAATAATTATACCCAAGTCCACAAGTAATGATCCCTAAAGACTTATCTTCTCCATCAATATATGTATTAAAACCTGATTTGAGAGACTCATTTTCAAAATGTGCTTGATTATTCAGGAGTACTTTGTATTGTCGACGAGCAATGGCAGGCAGCAAAACAAACTGAGTTAAGTTATCTGGAAGTTTGAGCTCATTTTGTTTTAACACTTCTTTGCGAATAACCCCTGCTCTAGAGTGAGCCAAACGGGTTGTAATCCGAATTAAAACAGGGATTTTAAACTCTTCAGATAATTCAAAAGCATAACGAATCATATCATAGGCTTCCTGCTGATTGGAAGGTTCTAATATGGGCATCATCGCAAATTTCCCATAAAAACGAGAGTCCTGTTCGTTTTGGGAAGAATGCATAGATGGATCATCTGCTGAAAGAATCACCAAACCACCATTAGCACCTGTAATCGAAGAATTCACGAAAGCATCTGCAGCGACATTCAAACCAACATGTTTCATGCAAACCAACGCACGTTTACCAGCATAGGACATCCCTAGAGCGGATTCCATAGCTGTTTTTTCATTCGCTGACCAATCAGATCGAATATTTAAGCCTTTGGCTTCTTTTGAGCGTTGAACATATTCGGCAATTTCAGTTGAGGGCGTCCCAGGATAAGCATAAATTCCCGAGATTCCAGCATCAATAGCCCCTTGAGCAATTGCTTCATCTCCCAATAATAATAATTTTTGCATACTTATATATTTTTTACTTTGCAAATTTAACATTTTAATAGCTATCAAAATTAGCTATTTTTTCCCAAACCTATGTCAGCAATTGACATATTAATTCATTTCAATTAGTTTATAAATTTGTACTTTTGAGATGTTTAATTATGAATTTTCTAGCACACCTATATTTATCTCCGAAAGAAGAAGAAATTATTTTTGGTAATTTTATTGCTGATTCGGTAAAAGGAAAAGTATTTGAAACCTATTCGGATAGGGTTCAGCACGGGATTTTATTACATCGGGAAATCGATCGATATACAGATCAACATGAAGTATTTCTACAAAGTAAAAATAGACTAGTCCCAAAATACAGAATGTATTCAGGCGTAATTGTTGATATTTTTTATGACCATTTTTTAGCAAAAAACTGGACGGATTATTCAGACAAAGAACTGAGATCCTTTGTTTCACAATCGTATCTGATGCTAGTAAAACGCTTTTCATTACTTCCTCCACGATCACAGCGAATACTCCCATTTATGATTGCTCAAAATTGGCTCGTTAATTACTCAAACTTGGATGATTTACGAAGAGTATTCAAAGGAATGTCGAGAAGAACAAGCAATAGTTCGGGGATGTTAAACTCAGTTGATGATTTGATAGAACATTATGAGTTATTTGAAAATGAATTCAAATTATTTTTTCCTGATGTTATCCAGCATATTCATTCTCAAGACTTATACAAACTATAAACAAACAATCCGAATTCTTCGCTATTATTTGAATTAAAAGCTTGCAGGTTAACAGAATGCCATGTACTTTTGATAGACCAAACACACCCAAATGAAAAAAAGCAATAAGATCGAATTTATGGAAAATCGTATCCAAATTCTTAAAAACACCAAAATATTTTCTGAATCTGGTGATGAAGTATTGATTGAAATTGCAGATACCTTAACCGAAAAAATTGTTAAAAAGGAGAAAGTGATCCTAAAAAAAGGGGATGAAGGAAAAGCGATGTTCATTTTAGTGAAGGGAAAAGTTAGAGTTCATGATGGGAATCACGTTTTGAGTCGTTTAGGTGAAGGCTCTGTTTTTGGAGAATATTCATTAATCGATGATGAATCGCGTTCGGCGACCGTAACTGCAGAAGAAGATTCAGTTTTACTGAAACTTTCTCAAGAAAATTTTTACTCTTTGGTTGACAAAAATAAAAACATTTTAAAAGGGGTTTTAAAAGTATTGATTGGCCGAATGCGCAATATGAATACTCTTGAAGAAAAGCTAGCAAAAAGT
>JBFFMB010000261.1:0-3608 GCA_041554455.1 Bacteroidales bacterium | reverse complement strand
GCCTTTGGGTGCTCAGAATAGTGCTTTTGCAAACTTTCTATTTGTCATTCTCATTGTTGGTTTCATTTTAGGATTTTTAATGACGGTTGTTTATTACTATCCTCGGATTTTAAACTGGTGTTTAAATAATAAGTGGAAATTTTTAAGCATCCCTATTTTTATCGTCATTTTTGGAATTACAACTTTTCAAGGATTTGATAAAATATTTGGTTTCCTACCGGGATTTATAAAAAACACCACTGGCTACGAAAGTCTGAGTCATTCAATCCCCGGCTTAGGTAAAGAATTTATGCCTTCGTTGGATGAAGGTTCATTTTTACTGATGCCAACAACCATGCCTCATTCTGGTATTGAGGAAAATTTGGAAGTCATCCGCATACTGGATAAAAAAGTAAATGATATTCCGGAAGTTGAAAATGTGGTGGGAAAATGGGGACGTGTAAATTCTGCCTTAGATCCTGCTCCAACGTCCATGTACGAGAATGTGATTAATTATCGTTCAGAATATATTTTAAACGAATCGGGACATCGGATGCGTTTTAAGGTTGATAAAGAAGGCGCTTTCATCTTAAAAGATGGCAGCACTTACAATCCGAAGAAAGATGGATTTAAAGTTCTCTCAAAAGAACTGCTTAGCGAACATAAAAATGGTAACTATTTCAGACAATGGCGAGATGAGATTAAATCGCCCAACGATATTTGGGATGAAATCATCAAAAAAGCGACCATTCCTGGATTAACATCGGCCCCTAAATTGCAACCCATTCAAACACGATTGGTGATGCTTCAGACGGGCATGCGTGCACCCATGGGCATCAAAGTTTATGGTCCCGATTTGGAGAGCATCGAGCAAGTTGGCTACGAAATTGAAAAGCACTTAAAGCAGGTTGAGGGTGTTAATGGCATGTCCGTTTTCGCAGACAGAGTGGTTGGAAAACCTTATCTGGAAATGGAAATAAATCGTGATGCCATTTCAAGATATGGAATCACTGTAAAAGGACTTCAAACGATTATTAGTAGTGCCATTGGTGGCATGCAATTGACAACGACCGTTGAAGGACGTGAACGTTTTCCTGTTCGCCTAAGATATGCTAGAGAATATAGAGACAATCCCGAAGATTTAAAGAAAATCTTAATTCCTACACCCACAGGAACTCAAATTCCATTGGGCGATTTGGTAGATATACATTATACCAGAGGACCTCAACTGATCAAAAGCGAGGATACTTTTTTGGTTGGTTATGTGATTTTTGATAAAAAAGAAGGATTTGCCGAAGTGGATGTGGTTGAAAATGCACAAGCCTATTTGAACCAACAAATGGAGGATGGTCAATTTTTACTCCCAGCCGGAGTAAGTTTTGTCTTCACCGGAAATTATGAAAATCAAATCCGAGCTACCAATAGATTACTCATTGTGGTTCCCATTTCGTTGATTATTATTTTCCTGATTCTCTATTTCCAATTCAGATCAGTGACTTCAACTTCTTTAATTTTCTCAGGAATTATTGTGGCCATCTCTGGTGGATTCATCATGCTTTGGTTATACGGACAACCTTGGTTTATGAATGGAAGTTTGGCGGGTTTAAACCTCCGAGACTTATTTCAGGTTCACACCATTAATTTAAGTGTGGCTGTTTGGGTTGGGTTCATTGCTCTCTTCGGTATTGCCTCGGATGATGGAGTGTTAATTAGCACTTACATCAAACAGCTTTACGAAAAGAAAAATCCTAAATCCGTCCAAGAAGTTAGAGAACTTGTTCTCGAAGCAGGATCAAAAAGGGTGCGTCCGGCTATGATGACTACTGCAACAACCATCATTGCCCTGTTGCCGGTTATTACCTCAACAGGTAAAGGATCAGATATTATGGTCCCCATGGCTATTCCACTTTTTGGAGGAATGACTATTGAGGTTTTAACCATGTTTGTAGTACCCGTACTTTATAGCATGTGGCAAGAAAAGAAAGTAAAGAAATTAGATAAAGCATCTTAAAATGAAACACCTATGTTTTTTATTAAGAGACGCATACATGAATAACAAAAACATAAGTGACAAATAGATAGAGATTCATAATTATAAAATATATGAAGAAGATAATAATCATACTAATAAGCATCAGCAGTTTTCTGGGTCTTCGGGCACAGGATGACCTCCATGCTTATTTGGAAACTGCTGCCAAAAACAACCCTGGTTTAAAGATGAAATTTAACCAGTATCTGGCAGCATTGGAAGTTGTTCCTCAAGTGGGGCAACTCCCCGACCCTACGGTAGCTTTTGGTTTTTTCATTCAATCGGTCGAAACCAGAGTAGGTCCTCAACAAGCTAAGTTTTCGGCTAGTCAAATGCTCCCTTGGTTTGGGACATTGAAGGCCAAAGAAAATACAGCCATACAATCAGCCAAAGCTAAATTTGAAAGTTTTGAAGAATCAAAATCAAAACTATTCAATGATGTTAAATCCACCTATTTCAATTTATATTTTCTTAGAAAAGCGATCAATATAACTTCTGAGAATATTGCCATTTTGAAATCCTTTCAACGATTGGCTCTTATAAAAATTGAAGCGGGAAAGGCTTCGGCTGTTGATGAATTAAGAGTAAGAATGGAAATCAATGATCTGATCAATCAACAAGATTTATTAAAGGATAGATACGGTGTCTTATTGGTTGTGTTTAATAATTTGTTGAATGTTGAAAGCAATGCTCCTATTTCAATTCCTGACGATTTGTGGAATGAAAATTTGGAGACAGATAAGATGGATTTGAAAAACCAAATCTTGGAAAAAAATCATCAACTCTTGAGCTTAGATTATCAATTTGAGTCGCTGCTTTTTAAACAAGAAGTCGCTCAAAAAAGTGGATTGCCAACCATTAACATTGGCGTTGACTATACAGCCATAGGCAAAGGCATTGATAATTTATCAGGTAAGGATGCCTTTTTATTTCCCAAAATTGGGATTAGCATTCCTCTTTATCGAAACAAATACAAAGCCATGGTAAATGAGGTTGTGTATTTACAAAATGCTAAAAAGGAAGAAAAACTGAATAAAGAAAATGTTTTGGAATCCATTTTTGAGAATGCCTTTAAGGATTATAGAGATGCCGATCGTCGTATTAATTTATTTATAAATCAAACTCAATTAGCCACTCAATCTTTAAAAATGATTGAAACCCATTATGCCACCAATGGCAAAGAATTTCAAGAGGTTTTACGCATGGAGAGAAAATTGTTAAAATACAATTTGGAATTAGAAAAGGCAAAGGCCGATAAACATGCAGCCATAGCGTTCATCACTTATCTGAAAGGACAATAATTATTAATGTGCCAATGCGATAATTTGACAATTTGATAATGAAAAAAATAAAGAAATGAAAAATATATTTAAAACAATTAAACAGCATCTTAAACTAATCTTAGGCATAATGGCCTTAGGTCTGTTAATAGGATTTTTGATAGGCAAGACAAGCAATCAGCATACCAACACATTAGCACATCAAGATGAAGCTACACATGATCATGAATTAGAAGAAGCCAAAGCAGAAGTTTGGACCTGTTCCATGCATCCACAAATAAAGCAGGACAAATTTGGACTATGCCCTATTTGTGCAATGG
>JBFFMB010000260.1:0-3620 GCA_041554455.1 Bacteroidales bacterium | reverse complement strand
TAGGTACAGCATCCTGCAATTGTGTACGACCCATTTTAATGACATCAGCAAATTCAACAGCTTTTGCTCTTAAAGAATCTATCAATTGTTTTAAAACGTCCGTCAACGCAATATTACTTTTGACTAAAGCAATTTTAATTGCGGTTGGGTAAGCATCATTGGTTGATTGGGAAAGGTTTACATGATTATTAGGATGACAGTATTTATAGTCTCCTTTTTCATGACCCATAATTTCGAGTGCGCGATTGGCCACTACCTCATTGGCATTCATATTGGTAGATGTACCTGCACCACCCTGAATCATATCCACTACAAAATGATAATGGAATTTTCCACTAATGATTTCAGCACAAGCTTGAACCATGGCTTCTGTCACAGGATCTGATAACAATCCCAATTCATTATTTGCTTTAGCTGCGGCCATTTTTACAATGGCTAAGGCCTCAATGAAAACGGGATAAAAATTTAAGGTAACTCCACTGATATTAAAATTTTCAATTGCCCGAAGGGTTTGAATACCGTAATAACTTTCGTAGGAAACTTTTCTATTCCCTAATAAATCATGTTCATCACGTGTACGACCCGATTCGTATTGGGCTGCTGAATTAACTGCTCTTGCATTAGCATGACGCATACGACGTGAAATGACACGTGCAATATTCGACAATACTTTAACCGCAATGCTTCCATTTTCATTGAAAAAAGCAACACTTAATACCAACATTGTTGTTTTCAACAATGCTCTTGCATTGGTAGAGTGTGGAGAATTTTCGGTTAATGAACCTTCGCCTAAGAAATCTTGTTTACTAAATATTGATAATCGTTTCTCTTCACCAAAAGGAGTCTTCTTAAATAATTCTACTTCTCCTTCGTAAATAATATAGATGTTCTTACGAGCATCATTTTCATAGAACAAAAAAGTGTCTTTTTCACAGACTTCAGTCTTAATATTTTGTGTTAAAACGAGTAATTCTTCTTTATCCAATCCGTTAAATAATTCAATCTCTTTTATAAAAAGATATACTGCTTTTGCTTCCATAATCTATCTCCTACATTTCTATCAATTAACACTAGGACATATCGTCCAATTTTCCATACAAAAGTATAGATTTTGAACTAAAGAAGGTGTAAAAAATAATTAATATTTTCTCTTTTAAACCACTCTATATGACTTTATAAGAAGAAAGCCATTTCCCGTTCATTTTGTAGTATATTTATAAGTATTCTAAAAAAATATAATAATCTAAAAATGAAACAAAAAGTAGCGTTAGTTTTATCGGGGGGAGGCGCTCGTGGAATCGCTCATATTGGAGTAATTGAAGAATTAGAAAAAAAGGGCTTTGAAATAAGCTCTGTTTCAGGAGCATCAATGGGTGCAGTTGTTGGAGGTGTATACGCAACAGGTAAACTACAAGAGTTAAAGAACTGGCTTTACAATTTGGACAAGATAAAAATATTCAATCTTGTTGATTTTGCCCTCAGTGCTCATGGATTGATAAAAGGGGATAAGGTTCTTAATAAAATGAAAGAATTTGTTTCGGATGTGAATATTGAAGACTTAAGAATACCTTATGCCGCAGTCGCTGCAGACATTATAAATTCAAAGGAAGTAGTATTTACCAAAGGGAGCATATTTAGTGCTATTAGAGCATCTATTGCAATTCCGACTGTTCTTACTCCCGTAAAAACAAAAGACGGATTACTTGTAGATGGGGGAGTTATAAATAATATTCCAATCAGTCATGTAAAACGAATGGCCGACGATATTTTGGTTGTAGTGGATGTAAATGCGAATGTTCCTGTTTTTAAACCAACGATGACTAAGAAAGATGACGACTCAAAGCAATCCATCTATCAAAAAAAAATGCATGATTTTTATCATCATCTACAAAATTTATTTCCAAAAAGCCATGAAGAAAAGTTGGGATATTTTAACCTAATCAATAAAACAATGGCATTGGTTGCTTATCAGATTTCACAAATTTCATTGGAACATTATTCGCCCGAAATCCTGGTCAATATTTCACGAGATTCGTGTGGGCTTTTTGATTTTTTCAAAGCAGAAGAAATGGTTGAGATTGGTCGACATGCAGCCATAGAAAGCATTAAAGAATACCTAAAAGAAGAGTAAACTCACTCCTTAATGTCTATTAAAAAAGGGCACCCCCTTTCGGCAGTACCCAATATAATAAAAACTCTTTTCGACTTATCTAGCGTATTTAAAGCTTTTTCCTAAGAAACGTGCTTGTTCCCCAAGACCTTCTTCAATACGGAGTAATTGATTGTATTTTGCAATACGATCAGAACGGCTAGCCGATCCTGTTTTGATTTGTCCTGTATTTAAAGCTACAGCTAAATCAGCAATAGTGGTATCTTCAGTTTCGCCAGAACGGTGACTCATCACAGCTGTATAGCTATTTTGCATCGCCATATTAACAGCATCAATGGTTTCGGTTAAGGTACCAATTTGATTTACTTTAATCAATATTGAGTTAGCAATATTTTTATCGATTCCTTGTTTCAAACGTTGAGTATTGGTTACAAATAAATCATCACCGACCAATTGGATTTTATTACCCATTTTTTCGGTCATTAATTTCCAACCATCCCAATCATCTTCGTCCATCCCATCTTCAATAGAGATAATAGGGTATTTATTCGCCCAATCATTCCAAAAGTCAACCATTTCAGCAGGACTTAGTTTATCGCCAGTAGACCATTTTAGGTGGTATTTATTTTCTTCTTTAATAAAGTACTCAGAAGATGCTGGATCAAGAGCCAAGCAAATATCTTCACCTGGACGATAACCTGCTTTTTCAATGGCTTGCAGAATAACTTTCACCGCTTCTTCATTCGATTTTAGATTTGGAGCAAATCCACCTTCATCACCAACATTGGTTGAATAGCCTGACTTTTTCAAAACAGCTTTCAAATTGTGGAATACTTCTGTTCCCATGCGAATCGCATCAGAAAAAGTTTCAGCACCCACAGGCATAATCATAAATTCTTGGAAATCGATGCTATTATCTGCATGCGAACCACCATTCAAAATATTCATCATTGGAATAGGGAGTAAATTTGCATTTACACCTCCAACATAACGATATAAATCTTGGTTAGTTTCGGCTGCTGCTGCATGAGCACAAGCCAAAGAAACACCTAAAATAGCATTGGCACCTAAATTTGCTTTATTGGGAGTTCCATCAATTTCAATCATACGACGATCAATTTCGTTTTGATCTGTAATATAAAACCCATTTAGCTCCTCATTCAATATTTCATTCACATTTTGTACAGCTTTTAATACTCCTTTACCCATAAAGAGGCCCTTATCTCCATCGCGAAGCTCAACAGCCTCGTGAATACCTGTCGATGCCCCTGAAGGAACAGCAGCTCTACCTTGAATTCCATTACTGGTAATTACTTCAACTTCAACAGTTGGATTACCACGTGAATCCAAAATCTGTCGTGCATGTAAATTTACTATCTGACTCATAATTTCTTATTTTTATAGCTGTCAAAATTAGCTAATTATTTTATATAAAAAAAAGGATAAAGTATGATACCTTATCCTTTTCATTTACGAGAATATATGTTTACTCTTTCGTATCTTCTTCTTC
>JBFFMB010000259.1:0-3623 GCA_041554455.1 Bacteroidales bacterium | reverse complement strand
GACCAGTCCCAAATGGTAAAAAATGTCGGGGCCAGAATAAAAGATGCAGTAGAAAGATACTGCACTGCAAATAATATGTCAGACCGAATAGCCGGATACGAATGGGAGTTTAATCTTGTCGAAGACAAGCAAGTAAATGCTTGGGCAATGCCTGGTGGAAAAGTTGTTTTTTATTCTGGAATTATTCCTGTTTGTCAAAATGAAGAAGGCATTGCCGTTGTGATGAGCCACGAAATTGCACATGCAATTGCCGGACATGGTAACGAACGTATGACCCAAGGAATGTTGACTCAATTGGGAGGAGCAGCTTTGAGTTCAGCACTCAAAGAAAAACCTGAAGAAACGCAAAACATATTTATGACAGCTTTTGGCTTAGGTGCTCAATATGGGGTACTTTTGCCTTTTAGTCGTACTCACGAAAAAGAAGCAGATCGATTGGGTTTAATATTTATGGCAATGGCTGGATATGACCCCCATTCTGCCCCAGAGTTCTGGAAACGAATGTCAAAAGGGAGCGAAGGGAAAGAACCCCCTGAGTTTTTGTCTACACACCCATCAAATAGTACACGAATAGCTGATTTAGAAGCTGCTATTCCAGAAGCGTTGACTTATAAAAAATAGAGGAGAATCATACGAATAATGCGTGATGAATTAATTGAAAAGCAAGACAAAGTCGAGTTAAATCCAAGTGAAGAAACGCATTTGCAGATTTTTGGTGCACGAGTGCATAATCTCCGAAATATTGATATCTCCATTCCACGGGATAAATTAGTTGTCATTACCGGATTAAGCGGCAGCGGAAAATCATCCCTGGCTTTTGATACTATTTACGCCGAAGGTCAACGCCGTTATATGGAAACATTTTCGGCTTATGCACGCCAATTTATTGGCAATATGGAACGCCCTGATGTTGATAAAATCACGGGTTTAAGTCCTGTTATTTCTATCGAACAAAAAACCATTAATCGCAATCCCCGCTCAACGGTAGGAACCATTACTGAGATTTATGATTTCATGCGTTTGCTTTATGCTCGTGCGGCTGAGGCGCATTCGTATGAAACAGGGGAGAAGATGGTCCGTTATTCCGAAAAGCAAATTACCCAGCTTATCCTCAATGAGTATGATCATAAAAAAGTAATGATATTGGCTCCGGTAGTAAAAGGTCGGAAAGGGCATTATCGAGATCTTTTTGAGCAGATTCGCAAACAAGGGTTTTTGCGTGTACGTGTAGATGGAGACGTCCGAGAAATTAGTTTTGGAATGCAATTGGATCGTTATAAAGTTCATGATATTGAAATTGTAATTGATCGCATACTGGTGAAAGCAGGGGATGAGAAACGCATTGTTCAATCTCTGCAAACGGCACTTAAACATGGGAAAGGAATCTTGATGATCTTGGATGCTGAGACCAATGAAGCTCGGCATTTTAGCAAAAACTTAATGTGTCCAACATCAGGGATTGCATACGACGATCCCGAACCCAATACGTTCTCATTCAATTCACCCTATGGAGCTTGTCCGCATTGTAATGGCTTGGGAACAATTTCAGAAGTTGATTTAGAAAAGATTATTCCAAATAAAAAAATAAGTATCAAAAAAGGAGGTTTTGTTCCTATTGGTGAATATAAAAATAATTGGATTTTTAGTCAGATTGCTGCCATAGGTTTAAAATATGGATTTGATTTAGACACCCCAATTAAAGATTTATCAGATGAGGCCATTCATACTATCCTTTATGGATCCAATGAGTCTTTTCAAGTAAAGAAAGAATATTTAGGAATTACATCAACCTATACCTTGAATTTTGAAGGGGTGATCAATTTTATTACCAATCAGTATAATGAAACGACAGCGAATGGTATTAAGCGTTGGGCAAACAATTTTATGAACAAAGTTGAATGTTCTGATTGTAAAGGTCAACGTTTGAAAAAGGAATCGTTATACTTCAAAATTGGGGATAAAAATATTGCTGATTTGGCTACGATGGACATTATTCAATTAGATGATTGGTTTCGTAAAATTGAAGATACTTTATCCGAAACTCAGCAAAAAATTGCGCATGAAATTATCCGGGAAATTCGCACTCGTATTAGTTTCTTATTGGATGTTGGGATTGACTATTTAACCTTAAATCGTAGTTCTAAAAGCCTTTCGGGTGGTGAAGCTCAGCGTATTCGTTTAGCTACACAAATTGGCTCGCAATTGGTTGGAGTGCTTTATATTTTAGATGAGCCTAGTATTGGTTTGCATCAACGCGATAATATTCGATTGATAAAAGCATTGCAGGATTTGAGAGATATTGGGAATTCGGTTATTGTGGTTGAACATGATAAAGAAACCATTTTGGCTGCTGATTATGTAGTGGATATTGGTCCTGGTGCAGGAAGGCTTGGTGGGCGAATTGTAGCTGAGGGTGTACCCGGAAGTATGAAGGATTGCGATACCTTGACTTGCGACTATATCAGTGGAAAAAAACAAATTCACATTCCTGAAAAACGCAGAGTAGGAAATGGCTTAGAAATTTCTTTAAAAGGAGCAAAAGGTAATAATTTAAAAAATGTTGATTTTACGCTTCCTCTTGGTAAATTAGTTTGCATTACGGGTGTTTCGGGAAGTGGGAAATCTACTTTGATTAACGAAACTTTATACCCTATACTGAGTCATCATTTTTATAGATCGGTTAAAAAACCACTCGACTACGACTCAATTGAAGGGATTGATAATATTGACAAAGTGATAGAGATTGATCAATCTCCCATAGGAAGAACACCTCGTTCGAACCCAGCAACTTATACAAAAGTTTTTGATGAAATTAGGAAACTCTTTGTGCAATTGCCCGAAGCTAAAATCCGGGGATATAAACCAGGACGTTTTTCTTTTAACGTTAAAGGTGGACGCTGCGAAACCTGTAAAGGAGCTGGTGTTAAGATTATTGAAATGAATTTCTTACCCGATGTGCAAGTTCATTGCGATGAATGTAATGGTCAACGTTACAATCGCGAAACTCTGGAAGTTCGCTATAAAGGAAAATCCATTAATGATGTACTCAATATGAGTATCAATCAGGCGGTTGAATTCTTTGATAATATCCCATTTATCTTACAAAAAATAAAAACATTAAAAGATGTTGGCTTGGGATATATCACTCTTGGCCAACAATCAACTACTCTCTCTGGTGGAGAAGCTCAGCGGGTTAAATTAGCATCTGAACTATCTAAAAGAGATACTGGAAAAACACTATATATTTTAGATGAACCTACTACTGGCCTGCATTTTGAAGATGTGAATGTATTATTGGGTGTACTCAATAAATTGGTTGATAGAGGCAATACTGTTTTAGTGATTGAACACAATATGGAAGTCATAAAAGTAGCCGATCATGTGGTGGATATTGGACCTGAGGGAGGTTCCCGTGGCGGGAATATATTATGTCAGGGTACTCCAGAAGAAGTTTCAAAAGAAAAACAAAGCTATACTGCAAAATACTTAAAACAAGAGCTTAATACTTAAATTCCTCTTAGTGTTTCTCGCATTTCAAATAGGTAAAATGCCTATAAAATTCTCGTTTTTTGCATCTAATTTTGTAGAGTATAATTGTGCTTAAAATCAATTTAAACTCTACG
>JBFFMB010000258.1:0-3641 GCA_041554455.1 Bacteroidales bacterium | reverse complement strand
CTATCAAGAATAAAAGAGGATAAGCGCTGAATGAGTTGTTCTTGACCTTCAGTTGGGGTGTAAGGAAATTGTTTTTTAAACTGAAAACTCAAGTTTGAATTATCCATTTTAACTTTGATTATAAGGTTTAAAAAGGATATCCAATTCCAAAGTTCCAGAAAATTTTATTGAATTTCATATTGTTAATGACCCATCTATCAGCTTCTGGTCTTGCAGGATCTCTTAAACGAAGAGCTCCATCAATTCGAAATACAAAAAATCGAAAATCGAATCGAAATCCAAAGCCCGTATCCATTGCAATTTCCTTATAGAAGTTACTTAATTTAAATGCTCCTCCTTCAATCACATCACTATTGATCCGCCAAACATTTCCAGCATCAATAAAAAGAGCACCTTTCAAAATACGGTAAATTGGGAAACGATATTCTAGGTTGAATTCTAGTCTTAAATCGCCAATTCTATCGATAATGATATCATCGGATACGGATGAACCTGGGCCTAAGGATCGGATATTCCATCCGCGCATACCATTTGCTCCTCCTGCGAAAAACCCTTTTTCAAAAGGAAGGTCTTGTGAATTGCCATATGGAAAGCCAATCCCAAATACGTTATGGAAAACTAATCGTGTATCTGCATTTAATATTTTATAAAATCGAAAATCAACATCAGCTCTAACATATTGAGCGTAACGAATTTTAAACAAGGTATTGTATCCATCCGTTTCGCCTGCTTTAATTAATGTTTGTACACCTTTTAGCATGAAGCCTGAAGATTCAAAATTGGCTCGAATGTAAACGAAGTCTCTTAATTTATTTACGTCCTGAGAGTTGTAAATAAAACTATACTTCAATCCTGCAATTAGATGATCAGTATATTGATTTTTGATCCGTTCATTGGTCTCTTTGTCAAGGGTAGCTTGGAAGCTATCCGTTGGATAAACTTTAATTGTACTTAACTCAATGGGGTTAAAAATATGTTTGGTTTTTTTGTTTTGTGACCATTCATAACCGAACGACATATTGGTTATATACCTTCTATAATTCGGTCGTTGTTGATAATTGAAACCTACATTTAATGTTGTATGGGGTTTGAAATTTTGAGGAAACGTTTCCGCTTTAATGGGAATTAAAAATTTGGGAAATCTTAAACTAACATCTATCCCGGCTTCAATAGTGTTGAAGAATAGAAATTGATTTCCAACGGTTTCGGTTCCCGAGTTCAGTTGCTGAGCCTCCATAGAAGTGGATAATCTTATTTCAAGAATTTCAGCTCCTTTAAAAATGTTTTTATTTCCATAAATGATATTAGCTCCAATACCTAAATTTCCACCTGAGTTAGTTCCTTCCGCTTCAATCGAATAGGAATGTGTTTTTGCTCTGCTTAAATCAATGCGGCAGTCTAAAAGTCCTTTATTCCCCATTGTTAAACTATCACTTACATCCTGAAAACTAATATTTGAGTATTTAAAGTTTTTTAAGTCAGCTAATCTTCGATAGGTTCTTTTTACGTTATCCAACGAAAAGGTTTCGTCAGGTCTGATCAGAATAGCTTGTGTAATAGCCTTTGGTTTAATTTTGGGTTCTTTTTTATGTAGGAAGTAATATGTTTGGGCTTCCTTCTGAGTTGTGTCACGATGAACATTAACTAAAAGGGTATCCAATCGATCAGTATTTGGATGTAAAAGATCGAAGTCTGGGTTCACAAATACGCGATTAATGCTAAATTGTTTATGATCTTCTTCAACTATTGTAGAGGTGTTTGTTAAATTAACTTTTTCAATATTTTTTATAACTAGATTGACATCCAGTTGTTTATTGTTTAAGGCACTGTCAACTTCAAAATAAATATATTCTTTGCTGAAATTGAAGTAGCCGTTGTTTTTGAGATGCTCGGTGATGCGATCACGTTCATCATCCATTGCAAACGCATTATAAATATCTCCGGAATGGATCAGATTTTCATCGGAGATCTCATTGATTTTAGCTAAAAGGCTTGTATCACTTATGTGGTAATTGAAGTTTCTGATTTTGTATGGCTCACCTATCGCAAGATGATAGTATTGATTAAACTTTCGTTTTTTGAATTTTGACTCAACCCAAACTTTTGAATTAAAGTAACCTGAGTTTTTTAAATAAATTTCGATTTGTTTTTTGGTCTTATCCACAACTTGTGGATCATAAAAAACAGGTGGCTCACCAAATGATCTACGCATCCAATTTCTAAATTTATTCGCCTTCCCTCGATCAGGAGCTTGGTAAGCATATAGTTTGATTCGCCAAATGCCCAAGAATATTTTATTGGGTTGTTGAGTGATCAGGTTCTTTACTTCTTCTTTTTCTAATTCATGTTTGTCGCCATGTATTACAACCTTGTTTTTGCTTAAAAGCGGTTTTTGAGCATGCTTATAGGTGCCACATGCCGATAAAAGCATTGCTAAGACAAGAAAAAATAGATAATATTTAGAGTGTAATGGCTTCAAGTTGTGATAAATTAATGCTGAAACAAAAATACAATTTATCCTGAAAGCATTAAGAAATAATTATTCTGATTTTTTTGATAAAAAACCACAAATAATGTTGTTCTATTCAAAAAAAAGGATTTATATTTGCACTCCCTTATAAACAAGGGACGTTCATTAAAAATCGGGCGATTAGCTCAGTTGGTTCAGAGCACCTCGTTTACACCGAGGGGGTCGGGAGTTCGAATCTCTCATCGCCCACATTAAGCTTCTCATTTATGGGAAGCTTTTTTTATGTCAAAAATGTTTCTAAATTCTTAAGAAAAATACATGGTCGGGAGTTCGAACTAAGAGAGCGAAGCGAACGATCTCATGAGCCGAAGGCGAATAATCTCTCATCGCCCACATTAAGCTTCTCATTTATGGGAAGCTTTTTTTATGTCTTTTATTTTTTCTTTTGCGAATGATTACTTTACGCTAATTGTTATTCGTAAACTCTAAACGACCATTCATAAAGTAAAAACTACCATTTATATGATAAAGAGTTTTTTTTACTCAAATAGGATCATTTATTAATCAGACTATAAATACATTCATCAAAATAGCGTCCTCTTGCGTAAGAATGGTCTTTTAGATGTGCTTCTTTTACGAAACCATTTTTTTCAAGCAATCGAATTGAAGCTTCATTTCCAGGGATTACAACTCCATAAATTTTATGAAACTCAGCAATGGAATTCCCAAATCGTAAAATCTCGCTGATGATTTCCGACATATAGCCTTTGCTCCAATATTTTTTAATCAAGCCATATCCAATTTCAGCTTTATTATGAGATACAGAAATATCAAATAGGCCTCCATATCCGATCTTTTCACCTGTGCTTTTTAAGGAAAAGGTCCACCAAAAAGCTGTGTTATCTTCATTTTTTGATAGAAAAAAAGATAATTTATCTTCAGCTTCTTTCTTTGTTGTAAAAGGCTCTCTTACGATATAGTTCAATGACTCTTTGCAGGAATTAAAATCGAGAACGACCTCAATATCCGTTTTCTGCATTTGTTTTATATCAACTCTTTCTGTTTCTAAAATTGGAAACATTTCAAAAATCTTTTCATTCATAATATTTAACTATTCAATACTTTTTCAAATACGATTATTGTTCAAAATTAGAGAATATGTTTAATACCT
>JBFFMB010000257.1:0-3646 GCA_041554455.1 Bacteroidales bacterium | reverse complement strand
CGCATCTCTTCAATCACATCCAAAATGAGATACGAAAGTTCATTGACTGCATCCGAACCATCTTCTTTTACCCCACCCACATTAATCAATGAGAAATCGGTATAAGTGGAGCTTTCTTTCAATGTAACTCCCATTTTGGGTGGAGAAGGATGATTGTTGAATTTAATCCAAAAGGCCATTAATAATTCTTTGGCTCTTTCTTTCGTTAAAGTTCCTGCTTCAATTTCTCTTTTATAGAAGGGGTAGAGGTGCTGATCTAATCGTCCCGGATTGAACGAATCCCAAGGATTTAATTCGGTAATGATTCCTTGATGGATAAACCAATAATGTTGGAGCGCTTGCCAGAAAGTTTGAGGTGCTTCGGCAGGAACTCTTTTTAAGTTCACAATCATTTGTTTCCATTCAGCAATCTTAGCCTCATCAGTCTCTTCAGCTATTCGCGATTCAATTTTAGTGATGTGGCGTTTGGCAAATGCAATGATGGCATCACAGGCGATATCCATTGCGAGGAGTTCTTCTTTTTTCTCGATACATTCAGGGTCGTTGCAAAAACTGATTCGAGCTTGGGCATCTTTAATTTCCTTTTTTAAATCATTAAACCCTTTGCTAAACATTTTCTTGCCTAAAACGGTATGCCCTGGGGCACGTTGCTCTTGAAATTCCGTGAAAACGGCCGCATTATAAGCCTCTTTCCATTCTTCACTCACCGAATTCATGATTTGATCACGAATGGTTTTGCCTTTCCAGTAAGGAATGATTTTTTCTTTATAAACCTTTTTGGTTTCATCATCTACGAGGAAATATTGTTTTTCGCGATCATTGAGTTGTTGCAAATCCTCCAATTCATGCAAACAAATTTCGGGATAAGTAGGGGTTGATTTGGGAAATTTTCCCCGTTCGCCAACAATGAGTTCACCGCGCATTATACAGATCTTTTTGTTTTCGAGTATATACTTGAATCCCCTAGCTCGTCGAACTGGGACAGATAAGTTTTCGTCTTCGCTTTTAATATAATAGTCGGTAAGTAATTCAGCTCGTTGATGAGTGATATAAGGTTCAGAGTCTGTACTTTTATTTCTTAGATGCTGTATACGTTCGTTCATTTTATCTTTATTTATTTTTTATCCACCAATTTTAGCCTCAAAACCAGCGTCGATAAAAAAGGTGTGGATATTTTTAATTTCACTTTCTGAATGAGGTTTTATCCCTTTCATTCGGTTTTCCATGTGTAGGTTTTCATATTTCCCTTCCGCTATGCGATGATAAGGGAGAATATTGATTTTTTTCAGATGATGCTGATTCATTAAGTCTTTTATCGCATTCAAATTTTCTATACTATCATTCACTCCTGGAATCAATGGAAATCTGAGGTGGACTTCTTTTTTGTTATCGACCAAGGATTGAAGATTCTGTAATATTTGAGAATTTGAAACCCCAGTATATTTTTTATGCATTTCAGTATCCATAAATTTTATATCAAATAAATATAAATCAGGTTTCAAAAGAAGTGAGTTAAATACTTCTTGATTAACTAAACCAGAGGTGTCAACAGTTGTATGGATCTCTTCGGCTTTACACAAACTTAGCATTTTAGATAAAAACCCAGACTGCATAAAAGGTTCTCCTCCTGAAAAAGTAACCCCACCATTTGATTCTTCCATAAATACCAATTCTTTCCTAATCTCACTCATTAGTTGTTCAGGAGTCATCCTTTTATTGTGATCATTGCCTTGAGGATTGCAAAAAGATTTGCTTTCCGGATTATGACACCACCAGCAATCGAGCGGACAGCCTTGCAAAAATACCGTGATGCGGATGCCCGGACCATCGTGTACAGTGAAGCGTTGAATATTAGATATAACTCCTAACATAAGCGAAATAATGAAATTGTGAAATAATGAAATAGGATGCTTAAAAAAGGGAAGTATTATTGTATCCAGCACTCATATAGGTGACGACCAAATTTACCATACATCTTGAGGAACATATTTGCACTGTCCACCTCCGAAGAATTTCTGTATAATAAGTTTAATGCCATTGGTTTAGATTAATACTACAAATGTATATAATTAGTTATTGAATGTGCAACTATTTTGAGATGATTTACAACAATTTTTTTATTCCATATAAGTACAACTTATTTCGCCTGTTTTAATAAGCTCGTTTTTATTCAAATCGATAATCTGCTTTTCGATATATCCTAACATATCACCCCATTTCTCTGCTGCCTCAGGGCAATTTGGTTTGTAAGGAGGCTTTTCGTTTATGAATGGATAATTGAATGTTATTTGCCCATTTTCTAAACTAACATCATTTATATAGGTGACTTTGAAAAGGGTTTCTCGTGTGTTCAAATTAATAACCAACAATTGACGAATATTACCTGTCCCTTCATCAATAAACATAAAATTCTTGTATATCCCATAAAAATAGTTGAACTGATCAAGTGCTTTGTAAACTAAAACATCGTCTTTATCAAATACATGATAATTCTCGCCAACAATATCGATGTTTTGAATTTTTTGAACGTTATAGTTTTTATACGTTAAATAATCAACTCCCTCCTTTTGATTTATTTGAAACAGTTCGGAACCGATTAAACACATTGGGTTTTGGTTCGTTTGTTGGGAATACTCGCATGATGAGAATAACACTAGAGTAATAAAGGCAAAACTTAAATATTTCATCAGTACTTAGGTTGGTTTGTATTGTAAATATATAAATTTAATTCATTAGCAATTAATTCATAACAAACGCATAACGATCTTTTACTATTTTTGCTCAATGTTTTATACACCTATCAAATACAACGAACCATTATTCCGCCCACCCAGTGAGGCCTATTCTTTGATTTTTCAAATTACCTTGGGTTGCTCCTGGAATCAGTGTGCTTTTTGTGATATGTACACATCCAAAAAATTCAAAGCTCGGAAAGAAGAGGAGGTGTTTGCTGAAATTGATGAAGTAAAAGGAATAGCTGCTGATACCCGCAAAATATTTTTAGCGGATGGAAATGCCTTTGTGCTTTCCTTTGATCGCTTAAAGCGGATAGTGGATAAACTGAATGATAGCTTTCCAAAACTAAATCGCATTTCGGCCTATGCATTGCCTCAGGATATTATGGCAAAATCAGATGAAGAATTAAAACAATTAGCGGAGTCAGGTTTGAAGTTATTGTATGTGGGTATTGAGAGTGGGGATGATGAGTTATTGAAGATGATCCATAAAAGCGAAAGCTTTAATTCAACCAAGGAGGCATTGATTAAAGCCCGAAAAGCCGGAATTAAACTTTCGGTGATGATTTTAAATGGACTCGGTGGTAAAAATTATTCCGAGCAACACGCTTTAAATTCAGCGAAGCTGATCAATGAAATTCAACCCGAATTCTTATCCACCTTGGTTTTAAGTATGCCCTATGGAGTCGACCATTTTCAAAAAAAGTTTAATGGTGATTTTGTACAATTAACCACTTTTGAACTCATTCAAGAAATGGGGCAGTTTATCCAAGATCTGGAGGTGGAAAATACTATTTTTAGAAGTGATCATGCATCCAATTATTTAGTTTTAAAAGGCATTCTAAATCGTGATAAAGATGAGTTAATGAAACGAATAAATGAAGTATTAAGCAATCCAAATCAGGCTGGAT
>JBFFMB010000256.1:0-3649 GCA_041554455.1 Bacteroidales bacterium | reverse complement strand
GAAAGTATGATGGGCGAAGCTTCTATTTGTATGGGCGTTGGTTTGACCAATCCCAAATCAGCGATCGCATTATATAGTTGTTTCGTTAGATTTAAATCTTCAAAATTATTCATGCATCAAAAATAGTCTATATAATTATAAGATGAATGATTTTATAAATAAGTATCCAGAATTTTTTCTTGTTCTTTACATTTTAATTCTAACTCATTGATCTGTATTTGAGCTTCTCTGATGGATAGTGCTAATTCTTTTCTCGGTTGATGTATAATTAATTGTTTTTTGGAGAGAATTGATCTTGATTTAACCTGTTTCAGTATTTTGCGTAATTCAGCAGTTGATTTCTTGGCTTTAGTAGCCTTGTTTCTATAGATCGCAAATTCGTTAAAAAGAGTCACAGCCTTATTATAATGATCAATGGCTAGATTAAATTGTTCAATATTGGCGTGATTGTGAAAATACTCAATTTCAATCGTTAAGAATTTTAACTGGTTTTTGATAACCTCATTGTTGATCTCATTGTCTTTGATTCTTCTGAATGAGGATGTATATCGTTCAGCTTTTGATTGTTTCTCGAAGATCGCAATGCTATCCCTAAAGTTAAAAAAACGCTTGCTACTATCAATGTGAGTGATCCCATCATAAAATTCCTGATGTGTGAGCGGGTAATTTGATAGTTGCCATAAGGGGTCAACGGGCATATGCGACTTGATCATTTCCTCGGGCTTAGCTCTAAAATAATCATTATTGATGGCTTTAATAAATTGCTTTGAATTCAATATATAACCGGCCCCCCAAGTTGGGTCAAATAAAAACCATTCGGATTCAATGTTTGCAACACACCAGACATGGCCGCTTTGATTGATTAACCCATTTTGTTTGGTATAGCCATCAACGATAAAAGAAGTGATCCCTACTTTATTTGCGAGTTCTTCGAATAGTGTTGCGTATCCGTCGCATACCGATTTTCGTTGATGCAATGTTTTTTGTATGATGTCTGATTTTCCTTTATACGCCTGTTTTGTATAGGTTTTGTGAATATCATACCTGATGTTTGTCGCTATCCAAATAAATATGGCTCGTATTTTATCATTATCATTCGTAAATGTTTGATTGATGTATTGGGCAATCAAATCACTTGTTTCTTCCATTGATTTCGGAATGGCCAAGGCTTGTTTATCAATAGTCTCATATTTGTTCTCTTGTGAGAGCATAGAGAATGAGATAAATAGGAAACATACAGATAGGTATTTCCAAGCATTCATTTTGTAAATTCCTCTATAGATTATAGATACTAACGTGGCTCTATTGAATTAATTATATTCTAAAGATGAATTAAATCTTTTTAACCTTAAAAAAGGCATGCTAAACTTAGCATGCCTTTTTTTATTTGAGGATTTTGCTCTTAATTAAATGAGCGGTTTATGCTAATATCTCCTGTTTTTATGGAAGTCCAATCCCCATCTTTATTGAAGCTCCAATTAATGGTATACGTATTTGTTTTTTTAAACACCTGTACTTTTAATTTACTATCGTAACGTGAACCTGTTACCCTGTTTTTGAGAAAATTATTGGCATCATCATCATTTGTATAGCCTTTCAATACCCATTTTACGGTAATCTCTTCAGGATATCCAGACGCATTTTGTTTGCTTACAACCATCTCAATTTTTGCATGACAAGCATCCCATGAGTCTCCTTGTAAATATAGAGATCCCTCTATGGTGTATTTCTTAATATTTTCTGAGTCTGAACAAAAGTCTACATCGATCACAGCATCTTTCATTTCCCAATACTTTAAATCCTTATAATCGATGGGTAAAGTACAAATGGCATTTTTAAGATTGATGCCTCCAATATAATAACCTTTGGGTGTAACACCGAAGTTTTTATAAGCTCTTGTACTTCTTAAAATATACGTTGAAGAACCTAAACCCCCATCGTCAGAACCATCAGCAAAAACTTCACCAAATGAAATATTATCAGACATTTTGCCTTTCCCTTTGGCAGAAGATAATTCAAGGGCTAGCAGATTTCCTTTCTTCATTTTATAATTTAAATTAGCAATAGCTTCTCCATTTTTACTAATCTGTCCTGTTAATTTTTTAGGATTGGCATTTAACTTTTGTACCGGATAAATTGGTAGTGGAAAGGGTAGTTTAGCTTGTCCGGCTATCATATTATTAATTACAAAAGCGTACAGAACTTTATCATAGGGTTTATCCAGAATACCTGGCCATGTTGGATGTTTATTAATGCCTGCAGCATAATATTCCATAAAGGGTTGATTGGCATTAAATATTTCCAATTTCTTCATTTCTTTTCCATTAATAGAAGTCCCTTTTTCAGCATTCCCTGAAAAATACGCTTGAATCTTATCAAAAGTAGGCGCGTGAAGTTTGCGAAGTTTTGCTAAATGTTCTTTTGATTTGGTTGAGTTTAGCATCCAAGAATAGCCCAGAGCGATATTATGATGTACAGCCCAAACTTGATCTTCCGGAACCTGACCCAAAATACTTTCCCAATAAGTCGTGCATTCTTTCATGATAGCGATCTCATTTTTAGAAAGTAAAGTCTCGGTTTTTTGTTCTAGGGTTTCAGTGTATTTTTTTGCATAATCTGAAGATTCTTTAAGTTCTTTAAAAGAATAAACCCCAATATTTTCATCGATTTTTTTAATTCCATACATGCCGTAAACAACTCTTTTAGCTTGGTCTAAGGCTCCTTCAATACAAACATCGGTAAACGGATGATTGCCATTTTCGTTTTCTTCAACGACCTTTACTTTTGGAGTTAAACCGCCCATCCCTTTGGCTGCTGCTGGCCAATTTTTGCTGTATCCTGTTCCAGAAACCAATCCAAAATTTTGATCAGCAATTAATTTATTATTGGCATCAAATACTTTTACATGTGTGAGGACTTTATAATTTACGACATATAATCCTTTATTATTTTTTGATGGAGTGCCCATAGGTCGAGAGTTTTCATTGGGAGCATAGGTCACAACCACTTTTAATTTGCCTTTACCATTGCTAAAATGGGGAGGAAATAAATCCCATCTTGTATACGACTCAGCTTTTGGTTTCAAGGCTTTTGCAACTGCTTTTTTCATGGCATCACCAATTTTTCCAATAGCTTTTCCTGCTTCAGTTTTATTGGTGTTATCACTTTTCTTTCCTGTAAATTTACTTGAAAATTTTCCAAGATCCATTGACATGCCTTTGCTTCCCATTTCTCCGCCTGCTGTTAATGCTTCATCAAACATGATAAATACATCAGCATACTTATACGTATCGTTTATTCCGGGTAGTTGAAAATAACGTACCGCTTTGATCTTCTCGTATTTTTGAGCAGAGACCTTGTTCATAATCCCTAGAAGCATTAGAATACTTACAAAAAGATAGGTTTTGTTTTTTAATTTCATAGGTGCATTTTTTTTATTGTTTTATTCGATAATCAATAGACGAATCTATTGTGTTTAGTTCTAACATAAATTCTTTTTGATTATTACTATTAGGTAGTTGAGCCGTATTGCTTTTTACTACTTTAGATAGTCTAAAGCTTCAGTATAATCCTTCAAAAATTCCCATTTTACGAATCATTAAAATTAAGGAAGCTTATTGATGAATCAAAAAAACACACATTCATACTT
>JBFFMB010000255.1:0-3651 GCA_041554455.1 Bacteroidales bacterium | reverse complement strand
TTCCAGTTAATAATGAGTCCAACATATCAATATCTAATGTTAATTGTAAAGGCTTACGTGGTTTTAGTAGATTATCAGGATCTGGAAAATATTTATGCATAAAACGCATAAGCAATTCTTTTGCTAGGGTATCAAAATGTGGGTACATTGTAATTTTCCCAAAAAGATATTTAATATCAGGATTATCAAAAATAATGGCTCCCAAACCATCCCAAATATTATCCAGAGCATACATCCCTTTTCGAAGATTCTTGCTTGGTTGGTATTCAGGTTGAACAAATGAACGCCCCAACTCAATAGTAATAGGTAAATATTCCTTAATAAATTTTTCAGTAAAACTAAATAATCGCGAAGTAGGTGAATGGACTTCGTCTTTCGAAATGATTTTTAAGTTTTCGCAACGTATAAAACGGTAACCTCCAATTATTTCCTTGTCAATTGGATTCCATACGATCATCTGTTGAAAAGGTTTTTCTGCAGTATCGTAACTGTCAATATCTACAGCTTTTCCTGTTCCACCCTTTGCATCCCTAAAAGAAACCTCTCTTAAGCGGCCAACTTCCTGCATTAAATTTGGAGAATCGTGGTGCGAAAAAATATAGATCTTATTATTACCATAATTGGTATTACGAACAAAAATATCGTCTGTTAATTCTTGTTCTAGTAAGTTTCTGTCAACCGGTGAAATAATCTCTTCCATAAAATCTTATTATATCGTAAAATTAATAATTAAACCTTGTATCTGGATTATTTTCTAACATATAAACGTGTTCTTTTACTTTTTGTGCCCACATAGCAAAACTCATCCGTTTGTCAAAGGTTTGATAAGGGATTGGTTTGCCAAAAGTGATATTAATTGTTTTTCCTTTTTGTTTGTACATTTCGTTAACGAGGTAAAGCATTTCAAAATTAGCTTTCACTCCCAATCGCTCCCGAAAATTTGCGATATTATAAAAGAAATTTGAATTCCGTCCATCAATATGGGTAGGGATAATATCTCTTTTGTATTGCTTTGCTCTGGTAATAAATGTTTTTTTCCACTCAAGATCGGATATTTTCCCATTACGTTTTCTTGAAACCAAGCCAGCCGGAAAAAAAAGCATTAAAGATTCGGAAGCAAAATTTTCATTAAAAACCTTTACATTATCTGCATTACTCCCATGTTTATTTATAGGAATGAACATTTCTTCAGCGCTCGGAAGATTCATTAGAATATCGTTTGCAGGTATTTTTATATCAGGTCGTACTTTAGAAGTTGTATCCATTAATGCCAATCCATCCAATCCTCCAAAAGGGTGATTGGATGCCACAACTGCCCGTCCATTTAAAGGTATGTTTTCTATGCCTCTGGCCTTAACAATAGTTCCAAATTCTTCCAAAATATTACGCACATGTTCTAGTCCGGATTTATTTTTATTTCGTAAAATAAAATCGTTTAATTCATCTTCATGAATAATGCGCCTAAGGTACTGAATAACAAAGCCTGGAAGGAATTTTACAAGCGTTGTACTCTTCTTCCGAATTACCTCTCTAATATCAATAAACTTCTCGTATTTTATGTCTGAATTCTCCATCAATGTCATCGAATTATTCGTGCAAACTAAGATAACAAAGTTAGTGCTTAAAATGCAAAAAGTTTGTTGTTAAACGATTTTTTTAAGTCAAATGCATTAATAAGTATAGTCGAAATTGTAAAAATTAGACGATTCTATCTAAGTTCCTGAAAGGCAGATAAGTAAAATTTACGCGACTCCTAAGTCAAAAAAATGATTAACAAAATGAAACTTTTTATTAACAATGTGGTAAAAGGTGGTAAAAAGTGGTAATTTATTTGCTATATTTACACCTTAAAATCAACACAAAGTGGCAGAGATAATAGGAACATATGAGTGCAAAGTGGATGTCAAGGGGAGGCTTATGTTTCCTGCTGCTTTGAAGTCGCAGTTTCTAAGTGTCGAAGCCCAGGGTTTTGTAGTTAAGCGGAGCATTTTTATGAAATGTTTGGAATTGTATCCTCTTGATGAGTGGAAACTTGAAAGTACCCGGATCAATAAGTTGAATCGTTTCAGAAAAAAGAATGTTGATTTCATCAGAAAATTTATGGCTGGTGTTAGGCTTGTTGAGTTAGATAGCGCTGGTCGGATTTTGATTCCCAAAGATCTGATTAATTATGGTGGAATTAGCAAAGAAATAGTTTTGGCATCAGTTGTAAACAAAATTGAAATCTGGGATAAAGCAGAATACGAAAAGGCCATTGATTATGATGCCGATGAGTTTGCTGATTTGGCTGAAGATGTTATGGGAGAATTTGAACCTGAACTTTAAAAAGAATGTATCACAACCCAGTACTGTTGAACGAATGCATTGAAGGAATGGCGATTCGGCCAGACGGGATTTGTGTCGATGTAACCTTCGGTGGAGGAGGTCATTCAAAAAAAATATTAAAAGAATTGAAAGGCGGAAAATTATTTGCATTTGATCAGGATGCCGATGCGCTGAAAAATACTATAGATGATGAACGTTTTACGCTAATCAATTCAAATTTCAGATACCTAAAAAACTTTATGCAAATGCATGGAGCCGTTCCTGTGGATGCTATTCTTGCTGACCTAGGGGTTTCTTCTCATCAAATTGATGATCCTGTGCGTGGGTTTTCAACTCGTTTTGAAGCTGATTTAGATATGCGAATGGATCAACGTCAAGCAATAAGTGCCAAGGAAGTTTTGAATTCGTATGAAGTTAGTGAATTGCGAACAATTTTTCGTCTCTATGGAGAATTAAAAAATGCTGGAAGAATTGCTTCATTGATTGTCAATGGACGAAAAGAAAATGAAATTGTAAGTACGGAACAGTTTAAAGAATTGATTGCTGTTTGTGCTCCACGAAATAAAGAGCATAAATTTTTCGCTCAGGTTTTCCAAGCTTTGAGAATTGAAGTCAACGAAGAACTTGAAAGTTTAAAGGAATTTCTTCAGCAGTCATTGCAGATTTTAAAACCGGGTGGTCGGCTGGTTGTGATATCATATCACTCATTGGAAGATCGATTGGTAAAAAACTTCATCAAAACAGGAAATTTTGAAGGCATCGTTAATAAGAATTTTTATGGAGTTCCTGATCAGGTTTTTAAACAAATATCGCGTAAGCCTATTGTTCCAAGTGAAGAAGAATTGAAACTAAATAAACGTTCACGAAGTGCAAAACTTCGAATTGCAGAGAAAATATAAACTATGTCATTTGAAAGCGACAAGAAATATAATCGAAGTGGAAATGAATTAACTGACACAGAAAGTGCAGGTGGTTCAAGTCGGGTGATTAAGGCCTTGCTAGGAGGAAGCTTTCTTGCTAAAGATTCATCTGTGCGGTTTTTGCCTTTTTTGTTGTTTATGACATTTCTAGGTTTGATATACATCGCAAATATATACTACGCTGAGGAGAATATACGTGAGATTGATAATATAAATCGTGAATTAAAGGAGCTGAGATATGAGTACATCTCAACCCACACTAAGTTAATGCATATCAGTAAACAGTCGGAACTAGTGAAAAGACTTGAGTTTTTGGGGTTAAAAGAATCAACAACACCTCCCTATAAAATTCAGGCTGTAAAACAAGAAGTTAAATGAGAAAACCAAAAAGCATAAAACGAGACAT
>JBFFMB010000254.1:0-3660 GCA_041554455.1 Bacteroidales bacterium | reverse complement strand
GCCCCTCACCTGAATTCCAAAACGATCATTCAATAGTTTGACCGCTAGATTGAAATGAAGATTTTCTATCCAAAACGAAATAATTCCCAACCGATCCTCAATATTATCTGCTAGAATATGAAGTCCGTTGATTTTTCGCATTTCTGTAAAAGCAATTCGGCAAAGTTCTTTTTCTCGAGCATGAATGTTTTTAGTGCCCATTTGATTTTTTACTTCAATGGCTAAAGCTGTTCTTATGCACTGAAGAAAGCCAGGTGTTCCACCATCTTCTCTCGCTTCAATATCATCAATGTATTTATACTCGCCCCATGGGTTCGTCCAGTCAACAGTTCCTCCACCCGGATCATCAGGTGTTTTACTATTATATAAAGAAGAATCAAAAATCAATACACCAGAAGTTCCCGGACCTCCTAAAAATTTATGAGGTGAAAAGAATATCCCATCAAGTTTTTCTATCGGGTCTTCGGGATGCATATTGATATCAACATAAGGAGCCGAAGCTGCATAGTCAACAAAGCAAACACCCCCATGTTCGTGCATGAGTTTCGCCAATTTATGAATAGGAGGGATTACTCCTGTTACATTTGAGCAGGCTGTAAATGAACCAATTTTGAATGGGCGGTCTTTGAATTTTTCGAGTTGCTCGCGCAAAGCATCTAAATCAATTAATAGATCTTTATCTGGAGGAATAACAACCACTTCAGTATTTGTTTCATACCAAGATGTTTGATTGGAGTGGTGTTCCATATGAGAAATAAAAACAACAGGTTTTATTCTTTTTTCTTGACATTCTGCTCCAGTCATTATACCACAGCCCTTAAATCCCATGATGCGTTGTAATTTATTTATCACAGATGTCATTCCTGATCCTGCTGTAATAATGACATCATTCGGACCTGCATTTACATGCTTTTTAATGAGCTTTTGAGCCCAATGGTATGACTTAGTCATGATAGTCCCTGTTTCGCTTGTCTCGGTATGCGTATTTGCTACCCATGGGCCGAAAACCTTTGTCATTTGTTTTTCAATAGGAGCATAAAGACGACCACTAGCCACCCAATCAGCATAAACTAAATCTTTTTTTCCGTAGGGAGTATTGATTTTGAATTTATTACCGATTGTATTTTTTCTAAATTTTTTGAAATGTTTTTCCATTTAACAATGCTTAGTTTTTGGTCAATACAACCATATGTAAACTTCCTGCGAATTTAAGACAATTCTATTAATAAAAAGGGTGACTGGATTCAAAAAATTAAGGCATAATTCCTTTTGAAACCTTGATGAGGCCAATCTCAACATTACCTCCTTCAGCTTGAATACTAACCCAGTTGTTGTCCTCACTAAACCATTTGTACTGTGTGCCGACGTTTACAAGATGAATATTGTTTTTTTGTTTGGAGTTTAACCGAATAATAACCCCGCCATTTTTGGTATTATCTTTACCATAATTCACAATTAGTCTCAGATTCTCTTCTGATTCAGATTCTTTGATTAAAAGATATAGATAATTTGACTTACGATCTTTGATGGGAATAGGGGTGAAGGACAATTGTTTTATTTCACCACTTAGAATTTTAAAGTCGTCTTCATTAATTATAGCAATGGTTGCAGCTGCAAATAAATCGGTAATTTCGTTTATCTTATTCTGTGCATATATTTCTTTTGGTAATATTTTACTCGCCTCCTGATAGGATGTCAATGCTTTTTCGTAGACTTTGGCTTTATAAAAACGATCCGCTTCTACAATAAATTTATCATACTCCACTTTGGCTAAACGATAGTTTTCGGCAATGATGGCGTTGATCTCATTTGTTTTCTGCTTTGGATAAGATTCGTTAGGCTTTAGCTCTGCTGCTTTCTGAAGGGCTGTTAGTGATTCATCGTAATTATTAACAGTAAATAAGCTATCGGCACTGATAATTAGCTTATCATAAGCCAATTGAAGAGCTTTAGCTCTTTGTTCAAAGATGTCTTTAATGGCAATTAATTGCTTTTGTGGATAAGCTTCTTCATTTTTAAAACTCAATGATTTTTGATATTCAAATTGGGCGCTACTATAATCCTCATTTTTGAAATAGTTATCCGCAAGTTGAATGGCATTCTGGTAGTTTTGCTCCGCTGATTGTTGGGCCGCAATGCGATCTAAAATAAAATTGATTTCTGTGAGTTTTTCTTTTGGATAGCTTTCTTCAGGTTTTAGGTCGCGAGCTTTTTCAAAGCTTAATTTTGCCGATACGTAATCTTCATTGAGGAATAAATCCTCCGCCTTACGCAGGGTGATTTGATATTGCTCAAGCAATGCCTTTTCATCAGCAATTCGTTTTTCTATTTCAATGATTTCTTTGATCTTTTCTTTGGGATAAGCATTATCAGGGAAAAGGACTGAAGCTTCAGAATAGAATTGTTTAGCTTTTATATAATCTTTGGCAGTGCTGAAAAAATCAGCATTACTGATCAGTTGTTCATATTTAGTTAAGAGTGCAGCTGCGGTTTCTTCTATCGTGATTTCATTTGCAATTTGAGCAAGCATTTCTATCGGATGCTTTTCTTCAGGTTTCAGGCGATTAGCAAACTCGAACTGAGAACGAGCTTCTTTCCATTGTTTTTGGACGATGAATTGATCACCCAATAGTATTGCATTATTGAAATCTTCGAGCTCGGATGTCGCTTTGTTTTGAATTGCAAGATTAACCTTTTCAAGCATGTCTTTTGGATAGATCTCACGCGGCTTGATAGCCAGAGCTTCTTCGTATTTTATTTTTGCATTTGCCAAATCCTTGACCATATAATATTCATCTGCATCTTCTACAATCTGCTCGTATTTTTCAAGTTGAGTAATCAAAGGAGCTAATTCATTTATTCTGCGTTTTGGAAATTCTTCGTCAGGAAATAATTTATTCGTTTTCATAAATGCTTCAAGAGCGTTTTTCCATTCGCCCTGATTGAAGAAATTCTCAGCACTTGCCAAGGTTTCGTCATACATTTTTTGTTTTTCACTCATGTCCTGCAATTCCAATGCAATATCTTCCAGTCTTTGTTTGGGGTGAAGTTGATCAGGATACAATCCTAAAGCATATTGATATTCCAGACGTGCATCCGCAAATTTTCTGAGCTCATACAATCGATCCCCAGTTATAATTGCCTCTTGATAATCGTAGCTTAGCGCCGTATTATCATTCACAATTTGGTTTAATAATAGGACTTGTTTTTGAGGATATTCCTCAAATGAAAATAATTTTAAGGCTTCTTTATACGATCTGATTGCCTCTAGGTATTCTTTCTTTTTATAATGATTGTCTGCTTTTTGGATGTGTTTGGAATATTGGATGCGCTCGGGTGTTTGAGAGCTCATCAAGTCAATGCATTCCTTGATTCGCTTGCTCGCAAAATCATCATCTTTCTTAAAACGCAAAGCATATTGGTAGGATGCCTTGGCATTCATATAATCCCCTTTGATAAAATAACTATTCGCTGATTGAATCGCTTCTTGGTATTTATTGCTTTGACTATGTGTACTAAGCGAAACCGTTAGGAGGAAAAAGGTGAGTAAAAGAATTTTAGTAGAAACAAGTCTCATGTTTGTTTTGATCTTTTATGATTGGCTTGAGAATCAAGAATTGAAAACGCTTTTTAGTTTAAAATATTGTTTAGTTTTTTGCT
>JBFFMB010000253.1:0-3666 GCA_041554455.1 Bacteroidales bacterium | reverse complement strand
TGGTGTTTAAAAATAGTTTGTTGGATATTTCAGTGACAGTCAATTCTTCGTATTCCCATAAAACCATTAATACTAAATACTGAGGGTACGTAATACCTAGCTTTTCCAGATAAGGTTGATAGGCTCTTGTCAGCAATCTAGAAGCTGCGTATAAAGGGAAGCAAATTTGATTGTCGAGTTTTAATTGTTCAGCAGTCATAGTTTAGTTTTTTACAAATATACTAAGATTTGTTCCTGTGCGATATAATCGCACAAAAAAACCATGTAGTTATGCTACATGGCTATATAAAAAACAGAATCAAAATTAAATAAGTTCCAATTTAACTTCAATATTTCCTCTGGTTGCGATAGAGTAGGGACAAACCTGATGTGCTTTTTCTAACAAATCTAGTGCGATCTCCTTTTCAATGCCAGGCATTGACGCTTTCATCGTAACTTCAAGTCCTAATCCACCTTCTGTTTTACCAATTCCTACAACGGCTGTTTTATTTTGCAAATACTTTTTTAACTTCTAAAGGTCGATCTGTTGCAAAAATATCTATCCCTTTTTCAGACCATTCTTTATATAAATGATCGCCTTTAGTTGCAGCTTTTTTGTCTAAGTTCCCTAATGTACCTAACATGCACATAACTCCTTTTTGATGAAGTTTTTGGTATAAACTGAGATCTGATTCTTTGATTCCGGTAAAAGCTACCATGTTTTTCCATGGAATACCTGACTTAGCTGCACGTTCAAATTCCTCCATATTCCTGATGCTAACAGAAAGGACAACTTCAGGATTTAAAGCATATAGTTTTTTGGCTGCCTCTATCGAATAAGTGATGATTACTGATTGTGATAGAGCATCCACTTTTTCGATAAAATGCAAAACCTTTTCAGCGTCCACTGAACGTTTAATATCAACAGTTAGGATGGCATTTTCTTTTTTAGCCCATACTAAAATATCTGCAAACAATGGAATCTTGAAATCAACAATTGAGTCAAAGTCATCTTTTAAATTGAGCTGAGAAAGCATTTTCCAGTCAGTTTGATCAACTCTGCCAAAGCCGGTAGATGTTCTCTCCAACGCATCATCATGCATGAGAAGTAAAATACTGTCTTTGCTTTGAGCTATATCAATTTCAAAAATCGCATTTGGAATCTGTTGTTTGATGAATTGCATGCTTTCTAAACAATTCTCTGGATAACCTGCATAGCCTTTTCCTCCACGGTGGGCGCTGATTAAGACTTCTTTTTCAGGTGAATATGCAAAAAAGGAAGCAAGTTTGTTGTCAGTTGTAACTATCTGATTACAGGAGATGAAAAATATAATTGTGATGAAGACTGCAATGGGTCGATATATTCTCATAGTGAAATTTGCTTGAATGATTATTTTGTAATAAAAATACTAAATTATTTGTAGCAAAATGTATACTATAATTGGATTGCTGCCATAAAAAAAGAAGCCTGATAAAATCAGGCTTCTAAAGGAATTGGTGTGATTTATTGTTGATAAAACATGTCTTTGGTAATAACGGTGTGTTTATTTTTTGCTTTTAGCTTTTCTTCAAATTTGGCATATGCTTTTTGAGTAAATTTTTTCCACTTTGTTTCCATTTTCTTTTTTAAAGCCTCGTCTTTATCTTCTGGCGCCTGTTCATTTACAAGGGGTAAGAATTTGTTGTTAAATTTTGATTTGTCGGTATCCACATTTATAAATTGTGCAATCTCACCTCCAATTGCTTGCGAGAGGAGTCTGACTTCTACAATATAGATTTTATCTGCTGCTAGATCGGCTGTAAGAAATGATTTTGTTGCACCTACAAGTGACATGAAAGTATGAGCTCCAGCTTCACATTCATAACGGACATAACCTTTACTTTTTACTTTTCCAATGAGTTCTTCGCCCTCAAATAAAAAAGTGGTGCTAAAACCAACTTGTAATTTCATAAAGTAAATTACTGATTTTCCTTCTGCAGGTTTAGTGAAACCCTGTCCAAAAGATGTTGTGCTAATCATTAGAATAACTATTAAGCTAAGTAGACGTTTAGTTTTCATTTTAATTTTAATTTAGGTTTTAGTTAATAATTTAAGGAATCAGAATTTCTAATTCTAAGATAGTCATAAAACCCAATAAAGCTCTAAGCGAATACTAATCAAACCCTAGCACTTAATCCTGTTTTATAAGCAGTTAATAAAGTAGTTAACTCAATCAGGGATATTGAGGCCGTATTTAACTTTTATCCACTAAATTTAAAGCTATTTAAATAGCAAAAATTAAGCTGACAAAATGAAAAAAAATCTTTTAATATTTTTTCTAGTAATACTCTGTTTGAAGCTTTTTGCGCAACATGAAATTATTGAGAATTCTAGGTGTAGCGATTATGAAATTGAGAAATTCCTTACTGCCAATAAAGATATTAAAACTGAGATATTTCCAGTTGAAGGCTATAAAGATGAATTATCGGCCTCAGTAGCAGGATGGAACGGAATGCGGGCAGCTTTTGGTTTAACAGGTATGCCAATGGGCTTAGTTGGTGAGATTTTTGACCCAAATGCTTTAAAAACGATTAACCCAATAGCTGGTAAGATAGGAGAAGGGATGGTTTTACTTCAATTATCTATGGACTTCTATAATGGAGATTATGAGAAGGGGATGAAAACAGCTACAAAGTCAGGAGTGTATTGGGCCATTGATAAGTTTGGATGGCAAGGTCTACGAATTGCTTCTATTGGAGTGCAAATGATCGATTATTCTTTACATCAATTGGCTCAGGCAGGGATTAAAGCACGAACAGATTCATGGGGACAAGCTTATGTGGATTATTATAATGAGACTGGTCATAAATCATTACAGGAATGGAAGGCTATGTTTGAGAAAGCAAACTCAAAAGAGGATGTTGAAAAGATAATTGATGATCATCTGCAATTATTTTGGGTGGATGATTTTCGGTATTCTTATGTGAAGAAAAGAACGGCCTTGGGATTCGTAATAGCTGACCCAAATAAGAGTGAGATGAAAGAAATTCAGGATTCCTATAAATACACGCATTTATTACCTCGTTTAAAAGCATTATTTCTTAGAATGCCTATTCAAGCCAAAAAAGCGAGACAAGAAGAATTGTGTAAAGAGTTTGCAAAACTGAGGAATTGGCTTAATGGGAATAACAGACTGAGAGTCTCCCCTGAAGAGGGAACAGAAATTTATGAAAATTGTGAAGTGTTTATTGAATATAAGTCGGGTGAAGTTTTTAAACCCTTTATGACCAAAAGGGTTGATGCTTATGGCGAAGGAGTGTTTGATTATACGCGTTATTCTTTATTAGCTAAAGAAATTAAAGAGGCAAGAGTTAGGGTCATAGCCACAACTCCTGAAGGACCAAAGACTTTTGTGCAAAATGTTAATTTGGCACAGCAAAAGTTCAATAAAGTTAAATATGTGTTTAAAGAACCCAATCTAGATTCTCTTGAACTTATTCGAGTTGATAGCTTACGAAGAGATAGTTTGAGTAAGGATAGCATAGCTAAAAAAGGTCTCATTAAAGACTCTGTTTCGTCTGATGAAGATATTGATGAAATTTTCGGATTGAATGATGAAGAAACAGTTCCTTCAATTAATTTTAGTGATAATATGAATGCCGTCTTTACCATCATGAAAAGCAAACTAAATGTGGAGGTTAAAAAAG
>JBFFMB010000252.1:0-3675 GCA_041554455.1 Bacteroidales bacterium | reverse complement strand
ATTTGTCCATTTGAAAGAATCAAGAAATAAAATCCAAGTGCAAAACTAACCCATAGAGTAGTCCAAAAAAGAGATTCTTTAAAAGAAATCACATGATTATTCTTATTAAATACGCCCAAATCAATGACTAGGATTGTAAATATGAAAATCAAAAAAATACCAAAAAATAAAAGTTCGCTCCAATTCATCCTACCTATATCAGTTTATTTATGCAAAAATAGCCAAAGTAATTATACTGAGTAAATTTATTTTAAATAAACCATAACTGTTAATTATATCACAATAATTTAGTAAGTTTGGCGTCCGATTTTCAATGAGTTAAAAACGAATAAAAATATGAATAGATCAATAGAAATGAACCCCAATCCATTGGTTCAATATTTAAATAAACACCCAGAACAGTTTACAAAAACTGACCTTATCAAATACATTGAGGATAATGATATTCAAATGGTGAATTTTCGTTATGTAGGATGGGATTTGCGATTAAAAACCTTGAATATTGTCATTAATGATCGCAATCATTTGGATGCTATTTTAACAGCTGGTGAACGCGTTGATGGCTCTAGTTTGTTTTCTTTTATTGAAGCTGGCTCAAGTGATTTGTATATTATTCCTCGTTATAAAACGGCTTTTTTAAATCCTTTTTCAGATATCCCTGCGATTGATATTTTGTGTTCGTACTATACAAAAGATGCTGTTCCGTTTGAAAGTTCTCCGGAATACATTCTTCAAAAAGCACATGAGGCAATGAAAAAGGAAACCGGTTACTCTTTTGAAGTAATGGGTGAATTAGAATATTATGTGATCAGCGATAAAGATGAATTATTTGAAGCAGTCGATCAAAGAGGCTATCATGAGTCAACTCCTTTTGCAAAATGGGGACAGCTTCGCGAAAAGGCTATGCAGGCGATTTCTCAATGTGGGGGCTATATTAAATATGGTCATGCTGAAGTGGGTAATTTCACTAAGGGAAATCTAATATATGAGCAAAATGAAATTGAATTTTTGCCGACTACTTTAGAAGATGCAGCCGATCAGTTAATCATTGCAAAATGGATATTGCGTACCTTGGCATATCAATATGGTGTAACGGTTACATTTGCACCTAAAATTACAGTAGGGAAGGCTGGTAGTGGTTTACATATACATACAAAAGTTTTAAAAGACGGCGAAACGGCGATGATTAGTAACGGCACTTTAAGTGATGTTGCCAAAAGAGCCATTGCAGGTTATCTGGATTTGGCATCTTCCTTAACCGCTTTTGGGAATACAAATCCTACTTCTTATTTCCGTTTGGTTCCTCATCAGGAGGCTCCAACCAATATTTGTTGGGGTGATCGTAATCGTTCTGTATTGGTTCGTGTTCCTTTGGGATGGTCGGGTAAAAACAATATGATCAAACATGCGAATCCACAAGAGCCGGATATTGATTTTAATTTTCATGATAAACAAACGGTAGAGTTCAGATGCCCAGATGGCTCAGCTGATATTCATTTGTTATTAGCTGGCTTAACGGTTGCTGCTCGCCATGGTTTGCAAATGGAAAATGCTTTGGAATATGCAGAGCGTACATATGTTGATGTAAATATTTTTGATGATGAGAATAAAGAACGTTTGGCTCAGCTCGATTGTTTGCCAACATCTTGTTTTGAGTCTGCTGAGCAATTGGAACGTCAAAAAGATATTTATTTGAAGTATGGTGTATTCACTGAAAATATGCTTAACTGGATTATCAAATATTTAAAAGCATTTAATGATCAAAATCTTCGAACTGAATTAAATAATGACGAAGATAAAGTCATCGCAATGGTCAATAAATATTTCCACTGCGGATAGTTATTTGATCTTATATACTCGTTTAATCCATCCGGGAAGGATAATAGCCCCAATAAATAAATAGGGGTAAAAACTGAACAGTCGCCAAAGCAATGCTAATGCCGGCGCCAGACCTGGAGTGATAAATTCTCCTAAGAAATCGGTGAATACAAATTCGGCCACCCCACTACCACCGGGTGTGGGGCTGATCAATAATATGACCCACATTACTAATTGCCGAGCGTAAATGAGTAAATGATTACTCCCTGAAACAAAGGCTAATATTAAAAAATTCACAACCCCAAAGCGAGCTGTCCACGAAAAAATAGTGGCTAGATAGGCTTTAAGCCAAAAATTAAAGGGCTTGCCTTTCATCTCTCGAGAAGTGGTAATGATCTGATCTCCTGTCTTAATTGCACCATCAAGCCACTTGCGCAACCATTTGAATTTAAAAATTTTGATAATTAACCATTTGAATCCGCGTGGATTGATAAAAACGCCTAGAAATATTATTACAGCTAGAATAATCATAAAAGCGTAACCAATAAAAAAAATACCCATTGACCCAAACTTGGTATTAAACAAAGCAAAATCAGCTCCCTCAATAAAAAGCTTTTGATAACCTGCTAGTAAAATAACAATAGGGACGAAAATGATATAAAATAACTCATCCAATAGGGAGGTGATTAAAACAACGGACGTTGTTTTTCCCATATTGATTCCTTCTTTGTTTACTACAAAAAAAGCAATAGCTGAACCTCCGACAACTCCAGGGGTGATTGAAGAAGCAAATTCCCAAAGCATGATAACCTGAAAACTGCGTCGCCAACTAAGTTTTTTATCTGTTAGTAAACGGATGCGATACATATAACCCAAGTCGCGAATAAACATGAGGCATAAGGCTATGAAAAGACATAAAAATGTCGAGTAAGCCCATTGAATGTTCTTAAAAACTTCGACATCAAAACTTTTGTATACCAAATAAGCAGCAACTCCAATACCAAGAAGGATTGGAATGATCACTCGTCGAAAAGTGAAATAATCAAGTATTTTGGATGAGCTATCGGTCATATGTTTTATAATCAGATGTAAAAATACACTTTTGCAGGAGTTCTTCGACTTCTATTTATTAAATGAATTGTTAAATAAATACAATATAAAAAAAGACATAATGGCAGTATTAATTCTATTAAGCTGACATAGTGGCGCAATAAATTAGTAGAATCCTTCATTTTTTGGCTTGGTATAGGAATTGACAAAATGAAGGAAAGGCAACATAAGAAAAAGCTAAATAAAAAAATAACAATTAAAAAATAGGAGATACAAAAATGAACTTAATCAGATTTAACAACAGAAACGAAAATTATTTGAATCTTTTTGATCACATCATGAATGATAATTTTTATAAAAATCACAACTCATCTGGTAGTAAACCAGCTGCTAATATCATTGAAAACGAAAATAACTTTGAATTGAGTTTAGCTGTGCCAGGGTTTGAGAAAGACGATATAAAAATTGACTTAGAGGATAATCTTCTTACGATTTCTTCTGAAAAAGAAGTTGAAAAAGAAAATGTAAACTTCTCCAGAAAAGAGTTTGGATATCATTCTTTTAGCAGATCATTCACACTTCCAAAAACGGTTGAAGTGGAGAATATTAAAGCTGATTATAAAAATGGACTTTTAAATATCAGCATTCCAAAAATGGAAGAAACGAAACTAAAGAAAGCAATTAAAATCTCATAATTATACCAAAGCCTGGTAAAGAACGGGAGTCCGAAAGGGCTCCTTTTTTTTATTTCATCTTATGATAAAATTTCCGTAAACCCAAATAAATTTTATTCCCTAATTTCCCTTT
>JBFFMB010000251.1:0-3680 GCA_041554455.1 Bacteroidales bacterium | reverse complement strand
CTGTTAAATATATCACAGGAGTTCCTTCTCCTGTTCGTCACCCTGAAGACGTTGATATGGTTATTTTTAGAGAAAATACAGAAGATATTTATGCAGGAATTGAATGGGCTGAAGGTACAGCCGAAGTAAAGAAAGTAATTCGTTTTTTGGAAGACGAAATGAATGTGAAAAACATACGTTTCCCAGAAACAAGTGGGATTGGAGTGAAGCCTGTTTCTAAAGAAGGATCATATCGTTTAGTTAAAGCCGCTATTGAATATGCTTTGGCTGAAGGACGTAAATCGGTGACTATAGTACACAAGGGCAATATCATGAAATATACTGAAGGAGCCTTTAAAAACTGGGGTTATGAAATCGCTGTTAAGGAATATAGAGATAAAATTGTTACTGAGCGTGAGAGTTGGATCATTGGAAACAAAGATGCCAATCAAAATTTGAGTATTGAAGACAATGCAAAAATGATTGATCCAGGTTATCATATGATGGTTGAAGATCAACAGAAAGAAAAACGAAATGAAGTAGAAACAGCTCTTGCATTGATGCCGACTCATGGAAATGGTCAATGGAAAAATAAATTATTGATTAAGGATGCGATTGCTGATATTACTCTTCAACAAGTATTAACAAGGGCTAAAGAATTCGAAGTTATTGCAACCTTGAATTTAAATGGAGATTACCTTTCGGATGCTTTAGCAGCTCAAGTTGGGGGTATTGGGATTGCTCCTGGTGCAAATATTAATTATGTAAGTGGACATGCTATCTTCGAAGCAACTCACGGTACAGCACCAAAATACGCTGGACTCGACAAAGTCAATCCAGGTTCAGTTATCCTTTCCGGAAGTATGATGTTTAAGTATATGGGCTGGGAAGAAGTGCATGATTTAATTTGGAGCGCATTAGTGAAAACAATTGAACAAAAGAGAGTTACTTACGATTATCATCGCATGATGGATGATGCAAGTTTGCTAAAATGTTCAGAGTTTGGTGATGCAATCATTGAAAACATGTAATTAATGTATTAACTTTATTAAAAAATAACACTAATTAAACTATAAGATGGCCAGTCTAAAAGAAAAACTACACGAGAAAATTGAAGAGTGGAGACCGCGTACCCAACGCTTGAATCAAGATTACGGTGATGTTGTTGTCGATAAAGTGACAATCTCACAAATTCTTGGAGGAATGCGTGGTTTAAAAAGTATGGTGACTGATATTTCATATCTAGATCCAGATGAGGGAATTCGATTTAGGGGTTATACTTTGCCTGAAGTATTTACAAAACTTCCTAAACCCAAGGGTGCTGAAATGCCCTATGTGGAAGGTTTGTTTTATCTGCTATTAACTGGAGATATTCCTACAGAGAGCGAAATAGCTGATGTGGTTGATGAATTTAGCAAAAGGCGGATTTTACCTCGTTATATTTATGAATTGATCGATGCATTTCCTTGTTGTAGTCACCCAATGACAATCTTCTCGACAGCTGTATTATCAATGCACAGAGAGTCCTTTTTTACCAAAAAATATGTCGCGGGTATAAAAAAAGAAGATTATTGGGATCCTACTTATGAGGATTCGTTAAATATGTTGGCTAAATTACCTGAAATAGCAACTTATATTTATGCAAAATTATACAGAGACGGAAAACGTATTCAGTCCAATCCAAATCTGGATTTGGGTGGAAATTTTGCTTTTATGATGGGTAAAGATAAACCCTATGACGATGTTACACGTATGCACTTTATCTTGCATAGTGATCATGAAGCAGGAAACGTTAGTGCACATACAGGTCATTTAGTGTCTAGCTCTTTATCGGATGTATATCTCTCAATCTCAGCAATGATCAATGGATTAGCTGGTCCATTACACGGTTTAGCAAGCCAGGGCGTATTGCAGTGGTTGCATGATTTAATGGATAAAATGGGAGGAGCTGTTCCAACCGAAGCTGAAATCAAACAATTTGTTTGGGAGACCTTAAATGCTGGACAAGTGGTTCCAGGTTTTGGTCATGCCGTTTTACGGAAAACAGACCCTCGTTATCTTTTACAGCGTGAGTTTAGTTTGAAGCACCTACCCGAAGATCCTATCTTTAAATATGTGGATATGCTTTATAAGGTCGTTCCCCCTATTTTGCAAGAACAAGGAAAAGCAAAAAATCCTTGGCCAAATGTGGATGCACAATCGGGTGTGGTTCAATGGCATTATGGAGTTCAGGAATACGATTTTTATACGGTTCTTTTTGGCATTGGCCGTTCCATAGGTATCTGTGCCAATATCATTTGGGATAGAGCTTTGGGTTATCCCCTAGAACGTCCGAAATCCTTAACTACTGACATGCTTGAAAAAATTGCTGGTATTGATAAGTATGGGAATAAAATAAAATAAATCGTTTGGTACAACAAATTGAAATTAAGTTGCCTCCTTTTCAAAGAGGATATCATTTAATTACTTCAGTAATCGAAAAACAGTTGAGCAATCTGCCTGAAAGTGGATTGCTTCATTTGTTTATTCAGCATACTTCTGCTGGTTTGACCATTAATGAAAATGCTGACCCCAGTGTGCGTATTGATTTTGAAACCATTATTAATCAATTAGCACCCGAGGGGAGCCCTGATTATATTCATACGATGGAAGGGAGTGATGATATGCCAGCTCATATTAAATCTTCACTGCTTGGGAATTCAGTAACAATACCAATCACAAATGCCCGCCTAAATATGGGAACATGGCAGGGGATTTATCTCTGTGAATTTAGAAATTATGGAGGTTCCAGAAAAATTTTAGCTACAGTAATTTCTTAATTGCAGCTTAATCGTTTTAATTCTACGTAAAAACAACAACCTTTTCCTTTGATGCTTTCGCACCATACTTTCCCTTTCATAGCATCTACATATTTCTTTACAATTGCTAAGCCGAGTCCAGTAGTAGGATTTTCATTTCTCCAATCCGTTTGTCTTTCGTATTGGTTAAATAGATTTTCGAACTTTTCTTTTGGAATACCTGGTCCTTCATCAGAAATTTGAATTAAAAAATGGTCTCCTTTATGTGAAAGATTGATGTCAATATTTTTGTTTGGAGATGAAAATTTAATAGCATTTGATAGTAAATTATCGATGATTTGGTAAGTATAAACACTATTCAGTTTTGAAACCGTTTTTTCGAGATTAAGACGAATATTCAGTTTTTTTTGTTAAATAGGGAATTTAAAATGGCTAATCACGTTTTTAATAATCTTTTCAATCTCTAATGTTTCGAGTTGTAGATGTAAGGTCTTGGATTCAATTTTATTTACATTCAAAACCTCATTAATCATTTTATTCATCCGCTCAAGTGAATTGTGAATGATTTCAGCATGTTGGTGATGAGGATGTTCAGGATCTGTAATCTCGGTTTTCAATAAATCGGCAAGACAAAGACAGCTGGTCAGTGGATTTTTCATTCCGTGAACCAAAACACTAATGAAATGATTTTTCTCCTCGTTCAAGCTTAAGAGATCGTAATTTTGTTCTTCTAATAATTCTTTTTGTTTGTAAACTTTGAAAACTTGTTCTAATACTGACTGTCCAAATGGGAACAAGTTGTCTAATCCATCTGACATACTCATATGTACAACGTGTTCTGCATTAATGTTGTACGCATTCATTGTTTTGTAGAACCTACCGCCTGCGTTTCCTCCTGCAAAT
>JBFFMB010000250.1:0-3737 GCA_041554455.1 Bacteroidales bacterium | reverse complement strand
TCTGGGAATTTCGCATCTCTAACTACTAGAAGAAGAACGGCTGCTTTTGTTTCTCACAAAATCACACAGCTTGCAAATATATTTACTCTTGTTAGTTCCTTACGACAAGAAATGGTAAATAATGACTTTAATCCCATCGTTCCTTCATTAGGCCTAAGAGCTGATATTAATCAAAATTTTGCGTTTAATGGGAATGTTTCTCGTGTGTATCGTAATCCAACCTTTAATGATTTATACTGGTTTGATCCGGTATATAATATGATGGGAAATCCCGATTTAAAACCTGAAGATGGCTGGAGTTTAGATGCTGGTTTTGAACAAGTATATAAAAAAGATGATCTTAGTTTGGCATTTAAACAAAACTTCTTTTTAAATCACATTAACGATTGGATCGTATGGATGCCAAATGCTGATTATTCAGCATGGAGTGTGGCCAATAAGAACAAAGGAAAAACCATCGGTCTTGATTTAGTGGCTCAATCAGAATTAAAATATGGAGAATCCATTTTTACAGTAGGCGCTTCATATACTTGGACTCAATCTAACTTTATTGATGTTGCAGGAGATATTGAAACAGAAAGCAAAATGCTGTATGTACCCAAACATCGCTTAATGTTAAATATGGGTATTCGTCAAAATAACTGGAGCATTTTGTATTCTCATAATTATTTCGACAGTCGTTATGCCGGATCGTATTCAGGCAATTTAGAAGCTTATTTTGTAGGTAATTTGAGTATGCAATATGTATTTCCATTGGGAAAAAATCAATTAACTACAGCGCTACATATCAATAATATTTGGGATAGAGATTATCAAGTTATTTACGATTATGCCATGCCCGGCAGAAGTTTTAAATTTAGCTTGTATTACAATCTAAACCTTTAATCAAAACTATTAAGCCAATAAAAAATGTATATCTTTCAATTAAAGAAAATTTAGCATGTCAGAAATCATTTTTATTACAGGCGGTCAACGATCGGGCAAAAGTAGTTTTGCTCAGGAATTGGCATTGAAAAAAAATCCTCAACCCATGTATTTGGCGACGGCCAGAAACTGGGATGAGGATTTTAATAAACGTATCCAACGGCATCAAGCCGATCGTGGTTCGGAATGGATTAATAAAGAAGAAGAGAAATATATTTCTCAAGTTGATATCCCTGAAAATTCAGTAGTAGTCGTTGATTGTGTCACCCTTTGGTTAACGAATTTCTTTGTTGATAATGATCAGGATGTAGCTGTTTGTTTGGAAGAAGCAAAACGTGAATTTGAAAAGTTTGCATCTAAAAATATAACCGCCATTATCGTTTCCAATGAAATAGGAATGAGCCTCCATGCTCAAACTGAAATCGGTCGGAAGTTTACCGATTTACAAGGATGGATGAATCAATTTATCGCTAAAAATGCCGATGAGGTTTATTTGATGATCTCAGGGATTCCTCAAAAAATTAAATAAAATGACTATAAAAGAACAACTAATTCAAAAAGTAAATAATAAAACCAAACCCATAGGTTCGCTAGGTATCCTCGAAGATATTGCGATCCAAATTGGGGAAATTCAACAAACATTAACTCCTGAATTAAATAATCCGGTGATGCTTGTTTTTGCTGGAGATCACGGCTTGACTGAAGAGGGTGTAAGTCCATTTCCTAAAGAAGTAACTTTTCAAATGGTCATGAATTTTTTGAATGGGGGAGCAGCCATCAATGTTTTTTGCAAGCAAAATAAGATTGCTATAAAAGTGATCGATGCCGGCGTGGATTATGACTTTAAAAACATGCCTGGATTGATACATGCGAAAATAGGGTTTTGCACCAAAAATATGCTGAAGGAACCAGCCATGAGTATTGGCGAATGTAGTTTGGCAATGAAAAAAGGAGCAGAACTTGTTCAAACCGAATTTAAAAATCAATCGAATGTGATTGGTTTTGGTGAGATGGGCATTGGGAATACTTCTGCGGCAGCTTTGTTAATGAGTAAATTCACTAAACAAAAAATAGAGAATTGTGTGGGTCCTGGTACGGGTCTGGATGCTAAAGGTGTTAGTCATAAAACTAAAGTGTTAACCCAAGTAGCAGATAAATACACAGATCTAGAAACACCACTAGAGATTTTAGCAGCCATGGGTGGTTTCGAAATTGCCATGATGTGTGGAGCTATGCTCGAGGCAGCGAAATTGGGAATGATCTTATTAATTGATGGTTTTATAGCTAGTTCGGCTCTGCTTTCTGCGCAAGCGATGAATCCTGATATCTTAAAAAATTGTATCTTTTGTCATCAAAGTAAAGAACCCGGGCATCAAGAAATGCTAAAACATTTTGGTGTAAAAGCCATTTTAAACAATGGTCTACGTTTGGGCGAAGGTACGGGTGCAGCTTTGGCTTATCCACTGGTTCAGGCTGCTGTAAATTTTTTAAATGAGATGGCAAGCTTTGATGATGCAGGTGTTTCAAATGCATAAATATGATAACTCAACTAAAACTGTTTTTAACCGCATTGATGTTTTATACTCGAATTCCAGTTCCAAAAGGGATTGATCATTCGGGCGATGCCTTAAATAAATCAACCCGTTATTTTCCCTTAATTGGTTGGGTCGTGGGTGGATTTTCAGCTTTGGTTTATTGGTTGTCATGCTTTATTTTCCCTGAATCAATTTCAATCATTTTGTCGATGATAGCTTCGGTTATTATTACAGGAGCATTTCATGAAGATGGCTTTGCGGATGTTTGTGATGGATTTGGTGGGGGCTATTCAGTTGAGCAAAAGTTAACAATTATGAAAGATAGTCGAGTAGGAACTTATGGTCTGCTCGGCCTAATCTTTTTAATGATGATGAAATATTTTTTATTGCTTGAACTGAGTTTAAATTTAGTACCAATAATAATCTCAGTTCATGCTTTAAGTCGCCTTGCCCCAGTCTTATTAATTTATCGATTAGAATATGTTCGAGAAGATGCTTTAAGTAAGATTAAACCCATTGGTAAGAAAATTAAATTTTGGGAGTTGCTAATTGCAACACTTTTTTCCACTTTGCCTTTACTTCTTTTAGGATATTGGGCCTTTATTTTGATTGTTCCACTTTTGATAATTCAATGGCTTAGCGGCTGGTTTTTTAAACGCCATCTAGGTGGATATACGGGCGATTGTTTGGGTGCTGCTCAACAAATTTCCGAAGTGCTTTTATATGCTTGTATCTTTGTTTTATGGAATTACATTTAATACGACATACCTCTGTTGATGTCCCTAAAGGATATTGTTATGGGCATATGGATGTTTCATTGGCAACTACGTTTGAAGATGAGGCTCAGCATACCTTATCCCAAATTACAACGGTAGATACAAAAACCATTTATTCCAGCCCTTCTCAGAGATGTGTAAAGCTTGCTCAAAAAATTAATCCAATTTTTAAAACGGATGATCGTTTGATGGAGTTAAATTTTGGTGATTGGGAAGGTTTGCTTTGGGATGATTTAAATGAAGGATACGCCCTCGAATGGATGAATGATTATGTGAATTTAGCCTGCCCAAATGGAGAATCTTTTCAAGAATTAGTGCATCGCTTTGAGCAATTTATTTTAGAAATTAAAAAGCACAATAAAGACTTAATTATTGTTACTCATAGCGGGATTATACGAGCAGCTTTTCATTATTTTGATAGAATCCCTTTTGATAAACTATTTGATGTAGAAGTCGCATTTGGGAGTGTCCATGCGTTTAAATTGTGATCAATTATTTTTTT
>JBFFMB010000249.1:0-3740 GCA_041554455.1 Bacteroidales bacterium | reverse complement strand
GCCCTACATTGATTTTTCCCTGTGAATTTTTAAATTTCTCAACCTCACGATCAACCCTTGATTTAGCGGGAAGAAAAGCCATTAAAGAGATTGAAGGTGTAGAAGATAAAGATCTCAAAGAATATGCTAACCCAGATTCCCCAAAATGCCTTGCTATGGTAGAAAAAATTCGCCAGAAAATGGACGTAGATTCTTTAAAATTCCAACGTTTGGATGATCTTGTTGAGGCTATTGGATTACCCAAAGAAAAACTATGCACCCATTGTTGGGATGGGAGCAGTTATTTTTAAGTAAATAAAATATTTCTCAAATGGCTACACGAAAGTTAAAAATAGTACCAGCCAAAAGAAAAGACATCCCTTTGATTTTAAATTTCATCAAAGAACTGCTGAGTATGAAAAGCTCTTAAATGAAGTTTCGGCAACGGAAGAACTTCTAGAACAAAGTCTTTTTGGCAAACATAAAGTTGCTAAAGTTATTATTGCTTACGAAGGAAGCAAAGCGATTGGGTTTGCTCTCTATTTTTATAATTTTTTAGGGAAATCTGGAATTTACTTAAAAGATCTATACATAAAATCAGAGTATAGAGGCAAAGGTTACGGTAAATCGATGTTAAAGTTTTTAGCTCAAATAGTGATAAAAAAAAACTTGGTCGTCTCGAATGGTGGGTGTTCGATTGGAATAAGCCCTCGATTGATTTCTATACGAGGCTTGGAGCAAAACCTATGAACGACTGGACTGTTTTCAGACTAAGTGGTGACTCCTTAAAACAACTGGCTGAATAATTCGTTGACTAAAGAATTGTATCTTTATAATCTAAATACTACTAAAATGACTAATAAGAAGACACTGGTGTTGGGTGCTAGCCCAAATCCATTACGATTTTCGTATAAGGCTATTCACAAACTAATTAAATATGGACACCCAGTCATCCCAATGGGTATTAAAAAAGACAAAGTTGCTGGAATGACGATAGTTAATAATCAGCCACATTTTACAAACATACATACGATTACGTTGTATATCGGTCCTCAAAAGCAACCCCCCTATTACGATTACTTACTATCATTAAAACCTGAGCGAATTATTTTTAATCCCGGAACCGAAAATGAGGATTTTATGAATTTATGCAGAGCGAACGGGATTGAAGTTGTAGAGCATTGCACTTTAATTATGCTCAATGAAGGACTTTTTTAAATACCAAAACACTATTAAAAACGTTATTTTATTTAAATTAGCCAATAAATCGAATCCCAAAAAATGAAAAAAATATTCATTTTCATATTATTTCTAACTCCCTTAACTGCGTTTACTCAATTATCTATTGAATTTACTCAACTCAACATTAGTTGTTCGAGTATTTGCGGCGGGATCATAAAAGCTCAACCCATCGGAGGCGCGCCACCTTATACCTATGATTGGAAATCGGCAGAAGTGGACCTTACTGACCAAAGTGTTGCAATTAATCTTTGTGGTGGAAAATACGAGTTTTCAATCATTGACAATCTTGGTATTCGATTTGACACTACCTATACGGTTGATGTAATAAAATCTCCAGAAATTGATATATACTTAAATCCTGGAGACACACTATATATACAAAACCCAACGGCTCAATTCTTTTTTGAAAATCTAGATTTTGAAAGCAATCCTGTAAACGAATGGCTGTGGGATTTTGGAGATGGAAATACAACAGATATCCAATCGCCGCTTCATACATATACTAATCAACAGCAATATTTTGCAAGCCTTCAAATTTCGTATGCAACAGATTGCGATACTATTTATGTGCATCCCTTAAGAGTAAAAACAGTTAAACTATTTGCACCAAATATTATTACTCCCAATGGCGATGGATATAATGATACATTTATAATAACGGACGATAGCGAAATCCAATCCTCAGGTTCTACTTTTAAAAGTGAACAAAGCACCTATCCCTTGATCAATGATTTCTTTATAAGTAATGAGTTGGTGATATATAATCGCTGGAATCAAAAGGTTTATTCAGCAAAAAATTATCTCAACGATTGGGATGGTGGGAATTTATCTGACGGAGTTTACTTCTACGTTTTAAAATGTTACGGTAAATTTGAGGATGAAGTTATCAAAGGTTCGCTGACTATTTTAGATAGCGGTAATTAATCGTAAAAGAAGTTATTTTTTTCCTACTTTTGCGCTAGAATCATTTATTAAAAACAATATACAGATGAACATTTTAAACACGTTACTATTTATGCCCCAAGAAGGATCAGAGTCTGGAGGGATAATGTCATTTTTACCTTTAATTCTTATTGTTGTCGTTTTTTATATGTTTTTTATTCGTCCACAGATGAAAAAAAGCAAAGAACAAAAACAATTTAGAGAAGCATTGAAAAAAGGAGATAAAATTGTAACCATCGGAGGAATCCATGGTAAAATCACGGATGTAAAAGAAAACACATTAGTGATTGAAATTGCAAACAATGTAATTATTACCGTTGAGAAATCTGCCGTTGCTGGTGAAGGTGGAGCTCAAATTGGACAAAACAAATAAGACATTAGTTATTTACAATCAAAAGGAATCTTTTTATAAAGGTTCCTTTTTTTATTATCTTGCAAATAAAAAACCTTGAAACAAGAATTCTTAAAAATAATTGAGCATTTTAGTGAGCGGAAAGCTATTAACAAAAAAACTAAGATTTCCGTTTTTTTCGTCTGCTTCATAATCTCATTGTTTATATGGCTCCTTATCAAAATGTCTCAAGATTACACTACGGATATTGAATTTGCTATTGAATATACCAATCCGCCTGCAGGACAACTATTAACACATGCTCATGATTCAGTTATAAATTTAAAACTTACTTCCAGAGGTTTTGATTTATTAAACATCTTATTTTTTGAGTCAAGAAAACCATTAGAAATCAATCTTTCAGGCAGCAACATTCGTAATAATCAAGAATCAAAGGGGAGTTTTTTATTGGCACGAAATCTAAACAGCCAAATTTTAAAACAAATTAAATTTACAGATCGTATTTCAGAAATAATTCCTGACACATTGCGTTTTGATCTCGAGCAGATTACAAACAAAAAAGTTTCTATTGTGAGTAAGATTTTATTTACGCCAAAGGCGCAACACTACGTTTATGGTTTATCAAAAATCACTCCAGATTCGATTACTATTTCTGGGCCACCATCCATGATAGACACAATAAACTTTATCACGACCACAGGAATTCAGTTTTTAAATGTGGATAAAAATATTGATAGTCGGATCAAACTTAATAAGCCTAATTCGAACAATAAACTAACGCTTTCAACTGATAGTGTTGATTTATTTATTCCGATTGAAAAATATACTGAAAACATAATAAACAAGACAATAGTCATCCATAATGCTGATCAGAATAGCATTAGACTTTTTCCTGAAATAGTATCAGTTACCTATTTAATCGCACTTAAAGATTACTCAAAATTTCAAGCAGAAATGTTATCCCTAGGGATTAATTTTGATAAAGATAAAAAGCGTCAAACCATCGAAGTATTTCATCAACCCTCATTCATACGAATTACTAATATTGAACCAGAAACACTAGAATATATCATTATAAAATGACCTTAAAAATTGGCTTGACAGGGAATATTGGAAGTGGGAAATCTACAATTAGTAAGATTTTCAAAACACTTAATATTCCAATTTTTTATGCTGATATTGAAGCCAAATTGGAGCTGGATTCCCCCAGAACCTATGCAAAACT
>JBFFMB010000248.1:0-3740 GCA_041554455.1 Bacteroidales bacterium | reverse complement strand
TAAGGGCATTGTTTAAACTTTTAACCGTACTGGCATATTTAATTTCAACATCCTTATCTAACTCACCTTCTTTATCTAAAAACTTGATATTGGCAGCATATTCATCATGACGGGTTTTTATATCATCCATGCTGTTTATCAATTCCGTCAAAGTATAATTCCGATAAGTGCGTCCAGGATAACCCATCACAAAATTGAAGTCTCCTTCTTTTAAACCATCCAAAGAAATTTTCATCACTGATTTTGGATTGTAAGGAACATTCTCTTTGCTATAAGATTCGCCTAATCCTTTTTTTGAAACGTAGGCACGAAGAAAGGTGAAGTCACAAGTATGTCTTGGCCACATCCAATTATCAATATCACCTCCAAAATTTCCAAGATCACGGGGAGGAGCATAAACCAAACGTACATCTTTTAAATGTTTGAAACGGAAAATATAGTATTTGTTACCGTTATACATCGACGCAATTTTTGCTTGAAGATCACTGCCTTTTTTCTCAGCTTTTTCAATCAATATTTTCTGAATTTTGTCAAGAGCTAAATATTTTTCAGTATAACTCATCTCTGGTTTAATAACAGCTGTTACTTCCTCTGTTATATCTTCGTAACCTAGTAAGACATTTGCAATATATCCTTGAGCAGGAATTTCCAGGTTTCGTTCAGAGGCTATAAAACCATTGGTGATATAATCGTTTTTTGAGCTCGAAGCACGTTGAATAGCTCGAAATGCGACGTGGTGATTCGTAAGAATTAATCCGTCTTTACTAACAAACTCTCCGGTACCTCCACCTAGGTGAACAACAGCACTCATCAATCCTGTGCCATCTTCTTTAAATAAACTATTGGGATCCATCTGGAGGCCTTGTTCTTGTAGATTTAGCATTTTCATTTGATGAGGCAGCCACATTCCATCATCTGCTTTTAACGATTGGGTACAGAAAGTAAATAACAATAAGCCAAAAAAAGTTAGGAAAGATTTCATAGGAAATGTCTTATAGGTTAATTAGGTAATTCATTAATAGCGTCAATTTAGCAGGCATAAAGGTAAATAATAGCTCTGAAATGACAAGCCAATTATTGTCAGTATAATGATTAATATTCAAGACAATAGATCATGTCGATGAACAAGTTAAAATCATAGATGAAAAAAAGGATTGTTAAATTTATGACAAGAATTCCGACTCCATGATAATCCTTATTCCATCTGAGATCAAGGTTTTGAGGGCGGTATTTTCCTTAGTGATTTTCTCTAACTGTGATTGCGCTTCATTACCAATTTTATGGAATGTTTGTTTGTTTTGTTTAGTCAATTCAAAAATTTCTAATATAAGAAGCCATTCATTTGGAAAGTCATTTTTTGCAATTTCCCAATAATTAATCAATTCATCTGACGATTGATTATTCTTCCTAAAATCTCTTATATCTTGATATAATTTATGAAGTTTTTTTGCTTCAGCAGAGTGGATGATTTTATGTGTTTTTTCCGTGGGAGCTGCGAATGTAAGTCCGTAATTTTTAGGATCAGCGGGGCCATTAAAAACAGATGTAATTTTATTTCCAACAGCCATGTCATAGGTTCCCCATTCAGGAAAAAAAAGTATGTGGTTTTGATAAGTCACAACACATTCTTCGAAGCTCATTAAAATGATCTTACCCTCTTTACGAATAATGCTTTTAAGGAACCCTTTAACGATAACTCCAGAATTGAACTCTAGTTTACAAATGTTGTCAGTAGCTATTCCTTTTTGCTGAAGTTCATTATCCGTTAATAGATAAAATTCCCCTTCAATATTTTTGATTGTTCCTACGGGTGAACCGAAACCATCTTTATGGTTGTTTTTCCCATGATCAGTAAGCTCCTTATTTTGATATGATAAACTCGTAGGACCAGAAGTTTGAATATAATGAACTGTTTCATCTGAAGATGAAGTAGTTGCAAAGACCCCGCTAACTTGTATACCTGAATCGTAAACAGCACAAGCAGTACCTTCAGAGGCAATCGCTTTACGAATGCCCGATAAGCCTCCAGTTCTGAGAGCCATGCTATCAGCGAATGTTTCCAATATATCTGTAAGTTTTTCAAAATTGGGTGTGACAAAAAGCTGTGGTTGCATCTCAGTTATGTCGAAACCAGTGTGCATTGTATCAATAGTATAGCTTAGCTTTTTAACCTCTTTACTCATTGCATTCTTGCTTTCATTAATCGAAGAAAGTAATCCAGCACCATAAATTTTGGGATTCGATAAATCTCCAATCAAACCATATTCAACGGTCCACCAATGTAAATTCCGTAAAAGATAGAGTTCCGACAATTCTCCCATTTGGGTATTTAAAATCTCAAGTCTTTGTTCAGCTTTCTTAATATCCTCTATTTGCGAATAAGGATCTGTTTTAAGGATGGATAAATGACGGATGGCTAGATAGAGCTCATTATCTTTTGGTTTTGGGAAAGCTTTACAACCATATTCCCCGAAAAGACGTAAATACTCGCTGTATTCATTGTTCGCAATGATGGGTGCATGTCCTGCAGCTTCATGAATAATATCAGGAGCAGGAGTGTATCCTATTTGGTTAATAGGTCGGATATCAGCAGCAATAACTAATACATTATAGGCTTGAAATTCCATGAAAGCCGAAGGAGGAATGAAGCCATCAACAGCCACTGCAGCCCAACCAATGTCTTTTAAAATACGGTTCATTCCGTACATATGAGGAATTTCTTCAATGCTTATACCCGTTTTCTTTAAACCACTCAAATAAGATTCATGGGCAACATCTTTTAGATAATGAATATTTTGACGCATAACATATCTCCAAACAGCATGGTCTTCAGCAGTGTAATCATTATAAGGTTGTTCTATGATTAGGCTTTTTAGATGGTCAGGTAGTTTTTGTAATACCTCATTGGTTTCAAACATTGCTATTACAATTTAGAATAAATATGAATAACAAATGTACAACAATTATTTAAAACTGAAATGGGAGGAGAATTTTGATTTTTTATTTGTTTATCAGTCTTTTATAAAGTCTAGTGAAGCGTTTCAAAAAGAGTAATGAAGCAAGCCCTAAACTTACTACAAGACCTACCCAAACCCCTACAGCTCCCATTTTGAATGTAAATCCAAAAAGATAACTCAATGGTAAACTGATGATAATGTAGGAGATAAAAGCAATATTCATGGCATATTTTACATCCCCAAGTCCACGAAGAATTCCAAGCATAACTACTTGTAAACCATCAAAAATCTGGAAGGCTGCAGCCATAATTAATAATTGTGCAGCAACAGCGATTACAGCTGGATCATTAGTGTATAATAAGGGTAGTTGATATCTGAAAATAACAAAAAGTAGAGCCGATATACTCATAAAAGCTACGACCAAATGGATGGATGCATAGGCTGCTTTCGAAAGTCCTTCAAAATTATGTTGGCTGTATTGATGCGACACTCTGATCGTAGTTCCTGATCCTATGCCTGTAACAATCATAAAGGTGATACTTGCTAATCCGATTCCAATTTGGTGAGCTGCCAATGGGACAGCTCCAAGCCAGCCTATCATAATTGCTCCCAATACAAAGGCAAAAACCTCCAATACAATTTGAGTGGAAATTGGCCATCCCATATTGATGAGTCTGATAACAGTTTTAAAATCAAATTTAGATTTTAGAGCCTCTGATAAGTATGACCTAAATTTTTCTCTGTAAATAAAAATAATGATGAATAAGATGGGCATAATGCATC
>JBFFMB010000247.1:0-3745 GCA_041554455.1 Bacteroidales bacterium | reverse complement strand
TAGAGGAAAAGTCTCTATAAATCCCAGAATAACAGTTTCCTGTATTTGCTCTACCTCCAAAATTATCGTAAGCTAAGAAGTAGTATAGGTGTTTGCCAAACTCAAATTCAATAATGATGTATTTTACACTCAGAAATGGATCCGATTTTGTTAACTGAAACCGTCTAGTATGACTCTCTGTCCAAAATTTATACCCCTTTTTTTTGGCATAATCTGATAACAAATCTATTGATGATTTTCCCATTAAGAATTTAATTTAATACCTGTTTATTGATGCAGAGTTCCTGTATTAATTACGGGTGCTGCATCTTTATCAGAGCAAAGTACAACCATTAAATTACTAACCATAGTGGCTTTCTTTTCATCGTCAAATTCAATAATTTCTTTTTGTGATAATTGTTCTAAAGCCATTTCAACCATGCTAACTGCACCTTCCACTATTTTATATCGTGCGGCAACAATGGCTGTTGCTTGCTGACGACGTAACATAGCGCCTGCAATTTCTTGTGCGTATGCAAGGTAGGCTATACGAGCTTCAATGACATGAATTCCTGCAATGTTTAATCTTTCTCGGAGTTCTTCTTCTAATTTGTGATTAACTTCTTCTCCTCCCGAACGCAAAGTAATTTCGGCTTGCTCATCATCAAAATTATCATAGGGATAGTGGCCTGCTAATTTTCGAATTGCAGCTTCACTTTGAATATTAACAAAGTGGGTGTAGTCGTCAACCTCAAATGCCGCTTTGTAGGTGTTTTCAACTTTCCAAACTAAAACAATTCCAATCATAATTGGATTTCCAACCTTGTCGTTTACTTTGATGGGGTCACTATCAATATTTAATGCCCTAAGCGTCACTCTTTTTTTTGTAAAGAATGGGTTTACCCAATAGAACCCATTTTCTTTGATGGTTCCTTTATAGGCTCCAAATAGAACCAATACACTTGATTCGTTTGGATTAACAATGACAAAACCGCCAATTCCAAACAATCCGATGGCGACGAAGGCAACCAAATAAATCATTTTTGCTAATACAATCCCTAATACGGGTATGCCAATTAGTAAAATAACCCAAAGTAATGCCCAATAACCTGAGATAGGTAAATATGTTTTTTCTTCTTTCATGATAAATTAATTAGGTGATATTAAAATGATATCACAATGATACAAATTAAAAAATGAATTGTCAAGTAATATTTTTGTTTTTTTTGATGCCGATTAGAATGATTACATTTGCCAAAAATTATATTTGATGACTAAATACAAACATATTTTTCTTGATTTAGACCGAACACTATGGGATTTTGAAAAGAGTGCGGCTCAAACTTTTGAGGAGATTTTCGAAAAATACCAATTACAAAATAAAGGGATTCCTTCAGTTGAAGCATTTACGGCAACCTATAAAAAACATAATGATATTTTGTGGGCGATGTATCGTGATGGTGAAATTATTAAAGAGGTGTTGAGTGTTAAGCGTTGGTTTTTGACTATGGAAGAATTTGGGATTACCAATGGAGAACTAGCTGCATTCATAGCCGAAGATTATATTACTCTCAGTCCTCTCAAAGTAAATTTGTTCCCTTACACTCATGAAGTTTTAGCCTATCTAAAAAAAAGGTACACCTTGCATTTGATCACCAATGGTTTTGAAGAAGTTCAACAAGTAAAGATCGATGCTTCTGATTTACGAAAATATTTTAACGAAATTATTACTTCTGAGATGGCGGGATGTAAAAAACCCAATCCACGTATTTTTGAATTTGCAATGAATAAAGCCGGAGCTGTAGCTGAAGAAAGTATGATGATTGGGGATGATTTACGCGTCGATATACTGGGTGCCAAAGGCGTTGATATAGATCAGATATATGTGAACTACGAAGCAGAATCTCACTCTGAAGAAATTTCGTTTGAAATAAATCATTTGAAAGAGATAGAAGGAATTCTTTAAGAATCCTACTCAAAATAAGCAATCACATCCAGTTTTGCTCTTACTTTTTGCTGTAATTTCACATTCACTTTTGCTGTAAGAGGAAGAAGTAAATCGACTCTTGACCCAAATTTAATAATGCCAAGTTCTTCTCCTTGCATTGCTTCTTGTTTTTCCTTGGAATAAAAAACTATTCTTCTTGCTAGCATACCTGCAATTTGTCGAAGCAAAACTTCTTCTTTGTTTTTATGTTCAATGACAATAATACTTTGTTCATTTTCCATGGAGGATTTTGGCATATAAGCAGGCATATGTTTCCCAGGTTTGTGGATCGCTTTTTTTATGATTCCACTAAATGGGTAATAATTCACATGTACATTAAATGGAGACATAAAAACAGAAACCTGTATCCTTTTTTCATTAAAATATTCTTTATCAAAAACTTCCTCAATGGCGACAACTGTCCCATCCGCAGCAGAAATTATAGCGTTCTCATCAAGTTTAACTTCTCTTGCTGGAATCCTGAAAAAGCGAATAATGAATATAAAGAATACAAGTCCAATTGATGATGAAATACAGTGTAAAAAGGATGATTCAGGAAAAAAATAGTAGGAGGCAGACACAATTAGTGCTGCAAAAAGGCCGGCAATGATGATAGACGGATAACCTTCTTTATGGATCTTCATAGATTACAATACAATTGATAAATAAATATAGACAACTGGAGCAGCTAAAATCATTCCGTCAAAGCGGTCGAGAACCCCACCGTGACCAGGTAAAATATTTCCGCTGTCTTTAATTCCCGCTTGGCGCTTAAACTTCGATTCCAGCAAATCGCCGAGCGTGGCAAAGATACTTATTAATAATCCAAGTACCAACCAGTTTACAACATCCAGACTGAAAAAGTATTTGGAGATAAGGAAAGCTGATAAGATAGAAAGGATGATGCCTCCGATGGTTCCTTCCCACGTTTTCTTCGGAGAGATTTTTACAGCTAATTTTGTTTTTCCGATTGCCGAACCCACTAGATAGGCAAATACATCATTGCACCATAAGATGATAAAAAAGCCAATCAAGAGCTCATTGTCTTCAATCTGTAGCTCGTTTAGAAAATGAAATGAGGCTAAAATTTTAAAAGGGATGGCAACATATACTATTCCAAGAAGGAATTCTGAAAAATATGCAAAGGGACTTTTTTTCTGAATTAGTACACTATAGATTAGGCAAACGATGATAATTGCATACCCCCAAATACTTATTGTAAATGGAAGTATCCCTAATGTTGGCAATGTCGTAGTAAAAAAAATAAAGATACCTGAAACAATAAATAGGATTGTACTAAATCGTTGGCCAAATAATTCGGGCTTAAATTTAGTGTATTCATTCAAACCGATGATTGTAAAAAGCAAACAGAGAATAGTGAATGCATTAGGGCCTGTGAGAATAGAGCCAATTACTATTACTAAAAATATAGCTCCTGTGATTGCTCGAGTAATTAAGTTTTTCAAAATAATTGTTTTATGAATATTGTTGATCGTCAATCAAAAAAACGTAGACATCTTTTGGTCCATGGGCTCCCATAACTAAAGTCTTTTCAATATCGGCAGTTCGACTGGGACCTGTGATGAAAGTAATCATCGACGGATAATCTTCTCCATATTTTTTTTGTAATCCCAGAATAGCATTTTTGATATCTGGAACCAATTGAGAAGTATATGCCATCACTAAATGAATTTCAGGAAAGAAATGCAATTTGCGACCACTGTCGTTTTTTGAACTGATAACAATACTTCCAAGGCGGGAGATCAAATATTCGCATGG
>JBFFMB010000246.1:0-3746 GCA_041554455.1 Bacteroidales bacterium | reverse complement strand
TTTTTATGTTTTTTAATTATATATTTGATTTAATCGCGGCTAATATAGAAATTTTTATTTGACAGACTTTCATTTTTACACAATCAGATTTCTGAATATTAAGCAGTATTCTTTGACAAATAACAAAATATCAGATAATTAACAGACTTGATACATTTATTAATAAATATGAACAATTTTCTTAGTCTCAAAATATTCTTCTGAAAAATAATCCGAAAGCTTAATAATGTTGTGTTTTTTCTTTTTGATGAGTTCTAGCTCATCATCGAAATCACCCCCTTTTAAATAAATGATCCCATTTTTTAATTTATTGAACGATTTCTTGTCGATTTTATTTTTTGTCCAATTTAAAAAATCAGGCAAATTGGTGACTGCTCTACTTACAATAAAATCATAACTATGTTTCACTTCTTGCACGCGAGTATGTTCAGATTCTACATTATCAAGTCCTAAAGCTTCACTAACTGCTTCAACAACTTTTATTTTTTTCCCAATGGAATCAATCAAATGAAATTGAACTTTAGGGAACATAATTGCCAAAGGAATTCCAGGAAATCCCCCCCCAGTTCCAACATCCAAAACAGTAGTCCCCGATTTAAAATCAATCATTTTAGCAATCGCCAATGAATGCAGCACATGCCTCTCATAAAGCCGATCAATATCTTTTCGGGAAATGACATTTATTTTTTCATTCCATTCCTTATACAAATCGCCTAGTCGCTCAAAGCGATTTTGCTGAGTATCATCAAGATTTGGGAAGTATTTGTTAATTTGATTCATTTCATCACATTTTTCTATTCCACAATTATTAATACCATTGGTTACCTTTTATGAAAAAACAGTATTAATCTGATATAAGGAAAAATAAAATGGATAGGGAACCCAAAATTATTTTTCGCTGTAAAAATACCAAAATTAGTAACACTTCGTTGTGAATAAAACACACTAGTCATAATCGCTTAGTATTTACTAAATGATTAAATTTGTTAGGAATGTCCACTAGATATTTTTATAAATGCATAAAAGAACTCGTCAACTAATCCTCTTACTTTTTTTCATTTCATTATCGACGAGTGCATTTTCATTTAAACATTCCACACGCGATTACATTAGGAGATACAAGAAACTGGCCATTGCTGAAATGAAAAAATACAAAATTCCGGCAAGCATTACCCTTGCCCAAGGGATTTTGGAATCAGGAAATGGGAATAGCTCACTTGCCAAAAACGCCAACAATCATTTTGGGATTAAATGCCATGATGACTGGAAAGGCAAAACCATGAAATGGACTGATGACGCACATAATGAGTGTTTCAGAAAATACAAAAGTGTGGATGATTCGTATAGGGATCACTCAAAATTTTTAACCAACAGAGGTCGATATTCATCTCTTTTCAGATTAAAAATTACCGATTATGCAGGATGGGCTAGGGGATTACAAAAAGCCGGTTATGCCACAAACAAGCAATATTCAAAATTGCTAATTCGGGTTATTGAGGAAAATAGACTTTATCGTTATGACGATAAAAAATATCAACGGCAAGTATTAAAAGAAGATGACTCTACCCAATTCTATGCTGAGAATAATGCACCCATTGATCCTTCAAAGTTTCAGGAACAAAAAGTTAATGGTATTCAAAGAAAAATTTTTACAAACAATAATGTTCGATTTGTTTTTGTTAAAAAAGGAGAAGATTTTGCCTCTATTGCTAAGGAGTTAAATATGTACACCTGGCAATTATCAAAATACAACGATTTAGATAAGAACGCCACTATTAGAGAAGGTCAGATTTTATACATTCAAGCAAAAAAGAATAAAGCAACAGAAAAGCACCATATTGTTAAAAACAATGAAACACTTCATTCCATCTCACAATTATATGGAGTTAAGTTAAAGAAGCTTTGCAAACGCAATAAACTGTCTGAAAATAGTTCATTACGCAACGGTCAACAATTACGATTAAAATAAATCTCCAATAACTCGTCTTATAAAAATCATTTCCGAATAACTCAATCTTAATCTTTTTACAGAATTCTTGTACATTTGAAGTAATAAAATGGAAAAGATGGATAGCATATTAAATACAATTGCTCCTTGTGGTTTACATTGCGAAAAGTGCTTTGCTCATAATCAGGGGAGTATTCAGACTCTTAGCAAAGAACTTCAATCTGCATTGGGAAATTTTGATGTGTATGCTGAACGCTTTGCTGAATTAATTAACGAACCGACTTTTAAAGAATACCCCTCCTTCAAAAAAATGCTGGCTTATTTTGCAGAAGGTAGTTGTCAGGGTTGTAGAAAAGAGCAATGCAAACTTTTCAAGCAATGTGGAGTACGAGCTTGCCACCAAGAAAAAGGAATTGATTTTTGTTTTGAATGCAAAGAATTCCCTTGCAAAAAAACAAACTTTGATGCCCATCTTCAATCCCGATGGAAAAAAATAAATGAACGAATTAGAAAAATTGGCATTGCCAACTACCATAAAGAAATGAAAGATATCGCTCGATATTAAATAAATTGACAAAAATGAACAAGGGCTATATAATAAGAGAATTGAAAAGATCTGAAATACATAAATTAAACGGCTTTGCTCCTAGCGATTGGCATTTTGACTTTGAACAATTTCTTCAGCTCCACTATGGCAGAAAATACTTTTTACCGATAGTCATGGTAAAAGGAGATGACATTATAGCCACCGCAAATGCCTTAATGAACGGAGGAATTGGTTGGGCTGCAAATATTATCGTTTCTCCTACTTACCAAGGACAACAACTGGGTTATGAGATCACGGAACATCTAATTGAGATCATGTTTAAACGCGTTGATAGCATTCTATTAATAGCCACTAAAATGGGAGAAGGTCTTTATAAAAAGTTTGGCTTTAAATCTATCGAGTCATATAGCTTTTCAGAAAACAAAATGATTGATATCAGGACATCCAAAAATATAATAGCCTTTGAAAAAAAATATTTAAGGGATATAATCAAATTGGATTTTGAAGCGACTGCTGAAAACAGGATCGGCATTCTTGAAGCATTCCTACAGAATGCATGGCTGTATATTTCAGACAGTGGAATTACTGAAGGTTTCTATATTCACGAATTTGGTGATGGGATGATCATAGCATCGAACGAAAAAGCCGGAAATGCTTTACTTGAATTTAAACATTCGAGAGCCGCTTATCGAACGGTCGTTCCTTCCTCAAATACCAGTGCGATCAGTCATCTAAATAAACTTGGAATTGAAATAAAAAGTCAGGCAAATAGAATGATCTTGGGGAAAACAGTGGATTGGAAGCCTACACATATTTATTCTCGAATAGCCGGTTACTGCGGATAATACTAAAAATATGGAATTTCATCTATCAAAATGTAAGTTGCGACCATGGCGGCAAAGTGATGCCGATGATTTAACAAAACACGCAAACAATAAAAAGATAGCCCATTGTCTTCGCGATGGATTTCCACACCCATACACTATTAATGATGCTAGAAATTGGTTAAAAAACAATCTCACTAATAAAAATCCATTATTTGCCATAGATTTAAATAATGAGGCTATTGGTGGCATTGGAATTATTTATCAGAGTGACATCTATCGACGTGGAGCTGAAATTGGTTATTGGCTATCAGAAAAATATTGGGGGCAAGGAATTATGACCGAAGCTATTAAAACAATTGTTCAACACACTTTCAATAATACAGACATTATTAGAATTCATGCTGGTATTTTTGAATCAAATATT
>JBFFMB010000245.1:0-3746 GCA_041554455.1 Bacteroidales bacterium | reverse complement strand
CGAAGTAATTTTATCGGATTTCCTTCTTCGTTGTCAGTCCAAACTTCTTTCTGTATTTGATCTTTATTATTAAGAATAATTCCGTTGGCTGCTTCTACAATCACTTTTGTAGATCTGTAGTTTTGTTCTAATTTATAAATTTTGTGGTCAGGATAATCTTTACGGAAGTTTAAAATGTTTTGAATATTGGCTCCACGAAAGGCGTAGATACTTTGCGCATCATCGCCTACTACGCAAAGATTTTCATTATTAGCAGCCAATCTTTTTACTATTAAATATTGGGAGTGGTTGGTATCCTGATACTCATCTACTAATATATACTGAAACTTTTGTTGATATTTATACAGAACATCTTCAAAATCTCTAAATAAAACATTGGTGTTAAAAAGCAAGTCATCGAAATCCATAGCATTAGCCTTTTTAAGGCGCGCATTATATATGGCGTATAATTTCCCTATGGCCGGTTTGCTTGCCGATTTATCAGCATTTTGAATTTCAGAATTGCCTTCGTATTCGGCCGGTGTAATGAGGTTGTTTTTGGCACCTGAGATACGACTTAAAACAAAATTGGCAGGGTATTGTTTGTCGTCTAAATTATTTTCTTTAACGATATTTTTGATTAATCGTTTGGTGTCGTCCGTATCATAAATGGTAAAATTTGAAGGGTAGCCTAAAAGATGACCTTCAACGCGTAAGATGCGGGCAAAAATAGAGTGAAATGTTCCCATCCAAACATTACGGGCTTCTGGTCCAACTTGTTCGCTGATTCGCTCTTTCATTTCGCGAGCAGCTTTATTGGTAAATGTAAGGGCTAATATGTTAAATGGATCAACGCCTTTTTGGATTAAATAGGCAACCTTATACGTAAGTACACGTGTTTTTCCCGAACCTGCTCCGGCAATAACCATTGAGGCTCCATCCATATGTTTCACAGCCATTTGCTGTGCTTCGTTCAAATCTTTAAGTATATCTTTCACAGGGAAAATTTTGGTCTCGCAAAAGTAACAGAAAAGATTGGAAGAAGGAAGTAATTATTGATGTTTCAAGTATTCTCAAAAAGGAATGCCGACCTATTGGTTGACATTCCTTTGATTATTATATATTAGTAATGTATCAGTTTGGGTTCTGTTTGTTGCCATAAATGCTGTCAAATTCTGAAAATTAAATGCATTTATGGCATTTGTTTTAAACTGTTTTTTGGAACAATTACTCTATTGTAACCTGAACATCTGGCAGTACCATTTCCCAGCTTGTTGGATCGTTAGGGTCAAGATCGGCAGCGCCAAACATTGTGTCACCTGATTTATCTTGAAACTGCCAACATCCTCCAATATTTAAATCGATAATAATTGTACCCCCATTTAAAGTCGAAAAACTAAAGGTAGGTTGTACATTATATATAGGGAAGGGGGCATTATTCATGAAATCTTCATCCCCAAATGGACCATAATGCTGACCAGATTTCCCATTGAAATCATACCATCCGCCGCTGCCATGTTGATAGGCTGCATTTCTGGGAGAGACAGGATCCATGTCAGGCATTTGATTTTCACCCAAAAGCCATCCATGTTCAAGCCCAGCATCACTATATTGAACCATATCGCCAGCATGGTGAGTACCCGATTCATTTTCAATATCGTCAGATAAATAAACTCTTATGTTGCGATGCTCTTCACCACGATTAATTGTAGCTATTCTAATTTTCATCTGTAAATAATAAACTTCTAACTTGATTTTGCTATAGCTTCCTTCGGGTATAGAATTGCCCGAAAAGAGAGATTGTAAAACATTGTTATCAGTGAAATCGAAAGTTTGTGAAGACGCGAGATTAGTTTCGTTAAATAGTTGGTGATTGGCTGTTGTTCCACTACCAATTAATGTAGCACTCTTAAGAGCAACCTTATAGGCCATTGGCGTTTCTTTTGTTAGTTCTAAATCGCTTTTCTGACTGGAAACAGGATCCGTAAATGACACTTTTAATTTTACATTTGTAATAAGTTTACTCTCTGGAGTAGGAGGGTTGTCATCGGATTTTGAACATGCCATACTTATAAGAATAAGTAGTCCGAGCATGGCGTATAAGCTTCTTTTCATAGTTTTATTGATTTGGTTATTAGGTCTAGCTAAAATAATAATATTTTATGAAACAGGCTTTGTAGGAGTGAGGTTTTTTATATACGACAAGCGAATTTCTGATTTTAGAAAGAGTAATAATTATGCATCAAAAAAATGCCCTTATAATTACTTACAATCATTATTACTGAATCAGTATTGGATTGATATTTAAGTAGTCTTTAATGTTCTAACTCCATATAATAATTTACCTTTGCCCAGAATTGTGAAAATTATTGATTTTATTTGAAAAATGATATTGTTTTTCTGAAATCTTTTTTTACCTTTGCAGCCCGAAAACAAGATAGTTTTAGGAACGTACTGAAAAAGAGCAAGGAAACCTGAGAAGAGTAGACGATTATAGGTTTTCAATTTCAACTCGAAACAACACCAAGTTCTGTATATACAGAGTTGAAAATAAAAAGTCTTTAATCCCGACCTCTCTTTCCATGAATTTTTTCAGTAAATAATAGTTATACATAAAGTTTAGAATTAAAATTAACAGAGCGTAATATGCCAACAATTAATCAGTTAGTTCGCAAAGGACGTAAGAAATTAACAGACAAGAGCAGTTCTCCTGCCCTTGACTCATGTCCACAAAGAAGAGGTGTTTGTGTTAGAGTTTACACAACAACTCCAAAAAAACCGAATTCAGCAATGCGTAAAGTTGCCAGAGTTCGTTTAACTAATGGTAAAGAGGTTAATGCTTACATTCCCGGTGAAGGACACAATTTGCAAGAACACTCAATCGTAATGATTCGTGGTGGTAGAGTGAAAGATCTTCCAGGTGTTAGATATCACATTATTAGAGGTGCTTTAGATACTTCTGGTGTTGAAGGTAGAAATCAAAGAAGATCAAAATACGGTACAAAACGTCCAAAGAAATAAAGAAATATATATAATTCAAGTATATAGCAATGAGGAAATCGAAACCAAAAAAGAGAATAATTCTTCCTGATCCAAGATTCAACGATGTGTTGGTGACTAAGTTTGTAAATAACTTAATGTTACAAGGTAAAAAGAATATTGCCTTTAAGATTTTTTACGATGCAATGGATGTTGTTGCAGAGAAAATTGAAGGAGAAAATAACTTAGAAGTATGGAAAAAAGCATTAGCTAATGTGACTCCTGCTGTTGAAGTTAGAAGTAGAAGAATTGGTGGTGCTACATTCCAAATTCCTTCAGAAATTAGAGCGGGTCGTAAAACATCTATTGGCATGAAAAATCTAATCGGCTTTTCACGCAAACGTCATGAGAAATCAATGGGCCAAAAATTAGCTGGCGAAATTATGGCTGCTTATAAAGAAGAAGGTTCAGCATTTAAGAAAAAAGAAGATACTCATAGAATGGCAGAAGCTAACAAAGCATTCTCTCATTTTAGATTCTAATAATATTTAATAGTATATATTGATTAATTGTATAATACATAAAATGTCCGAAAAGTTATCATATACTAGGAACATTGGCATTATGGCTCATATCGACGCGGGTAAAACCACGACGACAGAGCGCATATTGTATTATACTGGAATCAATCATAAGATTGGCGAAGTTCACGACGGTGCTGCTACCATGGATTGGATGGCTCAAGAGCAAGAAAGAGGAATTACCATTACTTCTGCTGCTACAACCGT
>JBFFMB010000244.1:0-3758 GCA_041554455.1 Bacteroidales bacterium | reverse complement strand
GTTTGTTTACACTATTTCAAACCTACTCTACTCAATTCAATTTTGATTTATTCAATTCTGCTTATAAATTAAGCTTTTTAAGTGGAGGTGTCATTGCATTAGGAGCAACAATAATTTCTATGTTTTTGAAAAAGGCATAAAAAAAGGTTTGAAATCAAACCTTTAGTTTTAATAATATTTCGTTTGGGAGCCAACCAATCTCTTCACTTGCTTCATTTTTTCCAAACACCCAACCTTGATGCTTTTTTATTCCAAGAATGATTTCTCCAGCTCCTACACTTAATTCTTTGGCTGTATAATCAACAATAATTTTACCGGTTGTTTCGTCAATTTCTTCAATAATGTCTTGTGGAATAAAACCAGAGGTCATGTTATTTTCACACCAAAGCCAATCTTTCCATTCAGGTTTGTCTGTTTGTCGTAAAATAGTAACAATATCTCCAGCTTTTACCTCTAGGTGGTAAGGTGCATTACTTTCCCATGGTCTTATTGTAATGTATTTCTTCATTTTGTTGAGCTAAATCAATAGTCAAATTTACAAAAAATATTGGATGTTGTACAAGGCTTTATTGAACAATTTATAGTAATTACTAATTTTATCAAATACTTATATAAAAGAATCATTTAACTTTGGAAATGAAAAAAATAAAAAGCGATTCTATGAAAAAAATAAATGTGATTATTGGGGGTATCCTAATGAGCTTAATACTTGTTGCTTGTACTATGGAGACAAGCCAGTCAGTTCAGGTATCTGTTAAGAGTATCAGTAAAGAAATTCAACAACAATCTATCGATAAACTAGCCCTAAAGTACCCAGAGGCCAATCAATTGTTGATTGAAAAAGGAGTGAAGCAAGTAGCCAATTTATGGCGGACAACGGATGGATCAGAAAAGGAATTTACAGAATTTTGTCTTGATAATTATGCAGCGAATGCAGAAGATCGTGCAAAATTATTTAATCGTTTAGAGCGTAATTATGAAATTTTAAACGGTTATTTATTAAAGATGGAGCTTTTATTGAAAGAGCCAATTGATATGGATAGGGGACCTCTTGAACCTATTGACTATATGTTTGGAACGTATGATCCAAGCGCACATGTGACAGCCGATTTTTATGCCAATAAAATTGCTTTCGTTACAACATTGAATTTTCCAAACTATAGTTTAGCCGAAAAATCAGCATTGGCAGAAACATGGAGCCGTCAGGAATGGGCTTATGCACGGATGGGTGATAAATATACCTCACGAGTTCCTGCTGAAATTATTCAAAATTCAAGTAAAGTTAATACTATGGGAGACGCCTATATTTCATCCTACAATATTTACTTAGGGCATTTATGGGATCAAGATAACAAAACGTATTTCCCTGAAGATCTACGATTAATTACGCATTGGGGCTTACGTGATGAGCTAAAATCAAATTATTCGGTCGAAGGTGGTCAGTCAAAACAGGAGATGATATTTGCTGTGATGAACAGGATTGTTGATCAGAGTATTCCTGAAATGGTAATTAATTCAAATGAAGTTGAATGGAATCCCTTTGATAATAAAGTGTATAAAAATGGCGAAGAAATTAGTTTTGTTTCAGAGTCTGATAAACGTTATGAAGTTTTATTAGAAAACTTTTATGCTCGAAAAGCGTTTGATGAGTATAATCCTAATATGCCCACTTATATTCAACGTAGGTTTGAAGGTGGAATGGAGATTTCTCAAGAAGATGTTGAAAAGCTATTTGTTGATTTGGTTTCTTCACCTGTAGTTAAGGATGTTGCAACTTTAATAAAAAGTAAATTAGGTCGTGATTTGCGTCCTTATGATATTTGGTTTAATGGTTTTGCTGGAAGGAATTCGGTTTCGGAAGTGGAGCTAGATAAAATTGTGAAAAAGAAATATCCAACGGCTTTGGCTTTGGAACAGGATCTTCCAAATATTATGATGAAGCTAGGTTTTAGCAAAATGGATGCTCAACGAATTACGAGTTTGGTTAGAGTTGATGCTTCTCGTGGAATTGGTCATGCTTGGGGTTCGAATATGCGTAATGAAAAAGCTCGTCTTAGAACACGTGTAAAAGATGGTGGGATGACTTATAAAGGCTATAATATAGCCGTTCACGAATTTGGTCACAATGTAGAACAAACCATTACAATGAATGATGTTGATTTTTATATGATGAATGGAGTTCCTAATACTGCATTTACAGAAGCCTTGGCCTTTATTTTCCAAAAAAGAGATCTTGAACTTTTAGGAATCAACGAAAATAATCCTGAAAAAGAGCACTTGATGGCTTTGGCTAATTTTTGGTCATGTTACGAAATAATGGGTGTTTCCATTGTGGATATGAATGTTTGGAAATGGTTATATGCTAATCCTAATGCCACGAAAGCTGAATTAAAAGAAGCCGTTATGACTATTGCAAAAGAGGTATGGAATACATACTTTGCTGAGGTATTTGGATCTAAAGATGAAACGATTCTGGCCATTTATTCGCATATGATTTCTAGTCCACTTTATCTTTCAGCTTACCCAATGGGTCATGTGATTGACTTTCAATTGGAGCAACAATTAAGCGGGAAAGACTTTGCAGCTGAGGTATTCAGAATATATACACAGGGTGTAGTTGTTCCTCAGTTTTGGATGAAGAATGCAGTTGGAAGTGAAATTTCATCGGTACCACTTATTGAAGCAACCAAAAAAGCATTGGAAATTGTAAAATAAATATTCGAATAAAAATTATAAAGCCCTCTCGAGATTTCGGGAGGGTTTTTTTTAATCAGTGTTGGATTAATTTATTTTTCTAGCATTTCAATAACATTATTCAAATCACCATCGGTTTTAGCTGGTTCAAGCATTAGTATTTTTGCAATTAAGCTGTATAGATCGATATTGTTAAATGTTGGGTGTATATAGTTTTTCTTAAATGCTGGACCAATGGCATAAAATATTGCATGCATATCGGTATTATTATTGTCGTATCCATGCGTTCCTTTTGATTTAAAACTTCTTCTATCCCATTGGACACTCCATGAACTATCAGCAGCTATAACAAAATCTAATGTTCTGGGATTTTCTCCATAATGCAATCGTTCGGGTAATTCCCCATGTTTCCAAACTTTTAAATGTGGGATATTTGAAAGAATGGAAAAAGAGGTGTTTTCATTGCAGGAATCTACATCCATAAGGTATACGGGATTTGATCCTTGAATATTTTTCACCCAACTTTCAGGAATATAATCTTTCAGTACAATATTCCTTTCATTTGAAATATTACTCATTCCGTGGTCAGCAGTGAAAATGAGGTTAATCTCATCGATGGTTGGTAATTGAGAAATCTTCTGAATAAACTTCCCAACTAAATTGTCCAAATACTCAATCTTATATTTTGTTTCGTTTGCATTGATCCCAAATTGATGACCAACACCATCGGGTTCGTGTAAATACCACATAATTAAATGAGGGCGTTTTTCTTCAGCTAACTGAAGCCATGCAATAACACTATCCATCCTTTGTTCAAAAGGGAAGTTGTGCTCATATTTTTTCCAAAAGCTGGGACGGTAACCTTCAATAGCTGTTTCTGAACCCACCCAAAAGTAAGAGGCTGCTATTACTCCTTGTTTTTCGGCAGTTACCCAAATAGGTTCTCCTTTATAAAATTCTGGATTTTCATTATATAAATTATAACAATATCCAATAAAATATAAATTATCCGCTTTATTTCCAGTATAACGAATTAATAAATCAAATATATCCGCTTTATTTTT
>JBFFMB010000243.1:0-3761 GCA_041554455.1 Bacteroidales bacterium | reverse complement strand
TTTAGCATCCAAAGTCGACACTCTGAACATTTCACCAGCACCTTCAGCATCCGATCCAGTAATAATGGGGGAATGAATATTGAAATATCCTTTATCATTAAAGAATTTATGATTGGCAAAGATCATCGCATGACGGATACGGGTGATGGCTCCAAAAGTATTGGTCCGAAAACGTAAATGCGCTTTTTCACGCAAAAACTCTAAGGAATGTTTTTTGGGTTGAAGAGGATATTTTTCGGGATCAGCTTCGCCTAAAAGCTCAAGCTTTAGGGCTTTCAATTCTCCTTTTTGACCAGAGCCTTGCGATTCAACCAATTCTCCTTCAACAGAAATAGAGGCACCAGTAGTAATTTTTGACAATAATACATCATCAGTAAACTCACTCAAATCAACTACAATCTGAACATTATTTAAGCAAGAGCCATCATTTAAAGCTATAAAAGCTACATTCTTACTTGCTCTTTTTGTCCGTACCCATCCTTTTACAACTAATTTTGTTCCAAAGGCTTCCGATTTTAATACTTCGTTAATTTTTGTTCGCTTCATGATTCGATTCTTAATTTTTTACAAAAAAACAAATTTTATTGTTTAAACAAGCATTGGTAATAATTTAAAAGCTGATAATTTAATTTTTACCTTTGCATTATAAAATGACTACAAAATTAGACATAATTCCCATAAATCAATGGATGAAAAACGAAGATCGTCCATTAATTATTAGTGGTCCTTGTAGCGCCGAAAGCGAAGAGCAAGTAATGGCGACAGCAAGGGGGCTGGCAGCAATCCCAAATGTATCTGTTTTTAGGGCTGGTATATGGAAACCACGCACTCGTCCTAATTATTTTGAAGGGATTGGGGAAGAAGGATTGAAATGGTTGCAAAAGGTAAAAATTGAAACAGGTTTAGAAATAGCCGTAGAAGTTGCAAGTCCACAACATGTAGATCAATGCTTAAAGCATGATATTGATATGATTTGGATTGGAGCGCGCACAGTGGTGAACCCCTTTGCCGTACAAGAAATTGCCGAAGCCGTCAGAGGTGTTGACATTCCGGTAATGGTAAAGAATCCAATTAATCCTGATTTAAACTTATGGGTGGGAGCTATTGAACGGGTTTATCAAACAGGAATTACTAAAATTATTGCCATCCATCGAGGCTTTTATTCTTTGAATAAAAGTCCCTTTCGAAATCCTCCAATGTGGGAGTTACCCATCGCATTAAAACGAACGATTCCAACGATTCCAATAATTGTTGACCCCAGCCATATTTGTGGAAATACCGAAAACATTGCGCATATTTCACAAAAAGCCATGGATTTGGAAATGGATGGTTTGATGATCGAAGTGCATCATGATCCAGCAAACGCTCTATCTGATGCCGATCAACAACTCACTCCGAAACAGCTTTCAACATTAATCGAGAATTTAGTCATTCGCCAAAAATCAGGAAACAAAGAATTTCAAGATAAACTCGTTGAACTACGTACCCGAATTGATGAAATCGATGATGAATTACTCACTGTTTTAGGGAAACGTATGGCTATTGTAAAAGAAATTGGCTCTTATAAAAAGGAACATAGAATAACCATCCTCCAATTAAAAAGATGGAGTTTCATCATTGAGGATCGCATAAAAACAGGTGTTTATCAAGGCTTGGATAAACAATTCCTGCAACATATGCTTGAACTCATCCACACAGAATCCATGCGATTGCAGACAGAAATTTTAAACTCATAAACTTTTCGAAAAATACAATTGGAATTACATCCAGCGACGCTTTTTGAAATAAAAGATCATGGTTGCCGCAATTCCAATCATGGCTACAATAACCACCCAAAATGAATTGGGTTCGCTTTGGAAGGGTAAGCCTAGATTCATCCCATAAAGACCGGTGATAAATGTAAGCGGCAGTAATATTGCAGAAACCATGGTTAGAACTTTCATGATCTCGTTGATTTTATTAGCCTGTAAAGAGTCAAAAGTTTTAGATAAACCTTCGATAAGTTCTTCATAATCCTCGGTCATATCCCACATTCGTTGATAATAATCGAGAATATTACCCCAGTAATCTTCCATATTTTCGGCATAGCCTTCAATAGAACCCGTTTCAAATTTATGGAAAAGACGTAATTGTGGTTTGAAAATAGTATTCAATAAAATAATATTTTTTCGAGTAACCGAGATTTGCTCAATGGTTTTTTCAGCACGTTTATTAAATAAATCCTGATTGATTAAATCCAGCTCACTACCAATTCTTTTCAATAACATCAGGGATTCGGCCATCACTCGCTCCAGAATATGATAAAGTAATGCATCGGAAGTTCCTATTTCAAATTCTTCATTACGCTCTTTCTGCTCTTTGAAATCACTAAACATTTTAGAAACCAACCAATGCGACTGGCCAATGGTAATTATATAATCTTCACCCCAAAATATTTTAACTTCTTTGGTATGTAGGAAAGGCCCTTTTTTATCAAAACTTGGAAAATGTAGGATCAGGAAATAATAATCGTCGTAACTATCAATTTTCGAACGCTGATTAATCGTTTTACAGTCTTCAATATCCAAAGGGTGGAAATAAAAATTGTCTTTTAAGTACTGAAGGTTTTCTTCCGTAGGATTAAGTACGTGGTGCCATTTTAAGGTACCTATTTTTATTGTTTCAATCATAATCCCTCCCTTTTTTAATATTACAAAACTGTTTTTTACATCCCGGTTTTTGTTTTTTTGTTGTGCAAAAATAACAAAATATATCGAAACTTTACACTCATGCGAATGTAATATAAAGTTTGACAGTATTGGTTTTGTTATAAAAAATTGGAGAAAAGACCTAATGCTTGACTTTTTTCCACTCAATCGTCTGGATTAAGTGTTCAATATCTTGTTTCAGAAAATCAATGACTGGAGCTAAAGAGTCGTTATTGGGGATGATATTAAAATAAAGAGCTCCACGTAAAAAATGGGACACACTATCGGTAACAAAGAATTGATAGGGCGAAGCAGCTCCACTCCCACTGATCTCATATATGAGTCCAAAAACCCTTGATTTTTCATTAATGATCAAACGATTATCAATCGCACTTGCTTTGGGAATATGTTTAAAAGCCATAGTGCGGCTATCTTCCATATAGGTCACCAAATTAGCATTCACGGCTTTATAGCTCAAATGCAAACTCCCTTTAAACTCCTTGAAATTAATATTGATCCAGTTTTGTTCATTCGGAGAGTTTTTATCCTGAGAAATAGTAGAATAAACTGGGTAATCGAAAGTGAAAGGATAAATTGAATCGAGATGGCGATACTTTTTTTCGGGCAGATCGATTCGAAAATAAGCCCTTGGTTTAGGAAAATAATCAGTTCCACAAGCGATTAAAGCAATGAATCCGATGGAAAACAAAATGAATCGAAAAGCCTTATTCGAAATTAAATTTCTCATGTCTTATTAACTTTCCGAAGAAGGATTTATTGTGACCTTAATTTCTTTGATCCTCCGATTATCAACGGCCTCAATGATAAATTCAAAATTCTTAAACGATATTTGCTCTCTTTTATGAGGAATTTTTCCTATCAACTCCAAAATGAGTCCTCCTAAAGAATCCGAATCGCCCTTAACGTCATCAAAAATATTATCATCAATTTCTATTATTTTACAGAAATCATTCAGGCTTGTTTTGGCTTCAAACAAATAGGTCTTATCGTCAATTTTTTCGTATTTAACATCATCCTCACGGCTATCGAATTCGTCGCTTATTTCACCTACAA
>JBFFMB010000242.1:0-3780 GCA_041554455.1 Bacteroidales bacterium | reverse complement strand
TTGTTTTTGTTCGTCGTTTCCATAATAAAGGATTGGCAATGTTCCAATACCTGTATGACACATAAATGCTACAGAAAAAGAGTTTGCAGCACCCATGGCTTCATTTGCTCTCATATTTGTAAGGAAATTCTGGTTGAATCCTTCATATTCTTCAGGAACTGAAATTCCTAGAAGTCCTAGTTCACCTGCTTTTGCTACAAGATCAGCCATCAAGCCTTTTTCTTGTGAATCAATGCGATCAAGTATAGGGAATATTTCTGCGTCTAAAAAGTCTTCACAGGTTTGAACAATCATTTGTTGTTCTTCATCAAATTCTTCAGGAATAAAAACGTTTTCCGCTTTTGTTTCTTTTAGTAAAAACTCACCACCTTTAATTAGTAGATCTTTTTCCATTTTTAATTTTTTTTAATTGAAACTCAAAAATTAATAGGTTATTTTTATGAGCGGCAAATATAAAAATAACCGTAAAAGAAACAAAATTAAGTCCATGACTTATATCATAGTCTAAGTTATTTAGACGGCTGGTTTAAATTAGATGAGACTAAACAAAAAAAAACTCCGAAATTTATCGGAGTTTTTTTTACATCTATTTTAATCGTTTTTGTTGTTTTTTTGGTGGGAGTTTTGGTTTTGCAATTTTTATTTTTATTCCCAATGATTTTTGGTCAAAGTCTACATTAATGATATCGCCTTCTGTCATTTTTATTTTAATGATTTCTTCAGCTAATTCATCTTCTATATATTTTTGAATAGCTCGTTTTAATGGTCTAGCACCATATTGCTGATCCCATCCTTTATCAACGATATAATCTTTGGCTTTGGCTGTTACCTTCATGCTGAAACCAAGATCATGAACTCTCCCGAATAAATGTTTAAGCTCAAGATCAATAATTTTATGGATTTCTTCGCGTTCGAGTGGATCAAAAATAACCACATCGTCGATACGATTTAAGAATTCAGGAGCAAAGGCTTTTTTAAGCGCATTTTCCAAAACACCGGTTGTATAAGACGATTTTGATGTTTTTTTGGCATTGGTAGAAAATCCAACACCTTGACCAAAATCTTTCAATTGACGTGAACCAATATTAGAAGTCATTATAATAATGGTGTTTTTAAAATCAATTTTGCGACCTAAACTATCGGTTAAAAGGCCATCATCTAATACCTGTAATAATAAATGGAATACGTCTGGATGGGCTTTTTCGATTTCGTCAAGTAAAACGATAGAGTAGGGCTTACGTCTAACTTTTTCAGTCAACTGTCCACCTTCTTCATAACCAACATAGCCGGGAGGTGCACCTACCAATCGAGATACAGCAAATTTTTCCATATACTCACTCATATCAATTCGGATAAGAGCATCTTCAGTGTCAAACAGATATTTTGAGAGAACCTTTGCTAAATAGGTTTTACCAACCCCTGTTGGACCTAGGAATATAAATGTTCCAATAGGTTTATTAGGATCTTTTAAACCGGCACGATTACGTCGGATAGCTTTCACGACCTTCTTAATCGCATTGTTTTGTCCTATAACAGAATGCTCAAGATCATCTTCCATCGAAATTAAACGATCACCTTCATTTTGAGCAATTCGTTGAACAGGCACGCCTGTCATCATGGCAATTACTTCAGCAACATTATCTTCGCTAACTGTTTCACGGTGAATTTTTGCGTCATCTTCCCATTTCTTTTTAGCTAGATCTAATTGCACTTGCAATTTTTTCTCATGATCTCTATACTGGGCAGCTTCTTCAAATTTTTGGCTATGAATGGCCGATGTCTTTTTTAGTTTTGTTTCCTCAATCTGATTTTCAACATTGATAATTTCAATAGGAACATTGATGTTTGTGATATGAACCCTTGATCCTGCTTCATCTAAGGCATCAATGGCTTTGTCTGGAAGAAATCGGTCGCTCATATAGCGGTTGGTAAGACTTACACAAGCATTAATTGCTTCGGGTGTATATTTTACCAGATGATGATCTTCATATTTTTCCTTGATGTTATTCAATATTTCTACAGTCTCTTCAGGACTCGTTGGGTCAATAATTATTTTTTGGAAACGGCGTTCCAAAGCACCATCTTTTTCAATGTATTGACGGTATTCATCTAATGTTGTTGCTCCAATACATTGAATATCTCCTCTAGCTAATGCTGGTTTGAACATATTGGAAGCATCCAGTGATCCAGAAGCATTTCCAGCACCTACGATGGTATGAATTTCATCAATAAATAAGATGATATCTGTATTTTTTTCCAACTCGTTTATGACAGCTTTCATCCGTTCTTCAAATTGACCGCGATATTTTGTGCCGGCAACGAGTGAAGCTAAATCGAGGGTAATGATTCGTTTGTTGAATAAAGCTCTTGATACTTTTCGACCAATGATACGCAAAGCTAAACCTTCTGCTATCGCCGATTTACCAACACCAGGTTCACCAATCAAAATGGGATTGTTTTTCTTTCGACGACTTAAAATTTGGGCAATCCGCTCCAATTCCTTTTCGCGACCTACAATAGGGTCGAGACGATCTTCTTCGGCAGCCAATGTTAAATCACGACCAAAATTATCCAAGACAGGTGTTTTTGACTTGCTATCGGATGTTTTTTTAATGCTTCCTCCACCAAATCCTTTTCCGCCTTCATCAAATTCATCCTCTGAAGGATCTTGAGGAAAATCGGCTTTTGGATCAATTATATGTTTGTCATCTTTCATATTTGTGCTTTTTACTTCTTCTTTTACTGATTGATAATCAACCCCTCTTTTTTTAAGATTTGTCGTTGCTAAATTATCAGGATCTTTTAAAATGGCCAGCAATAAATGCTCAGTACCAATCAATTCGCTATTAAATAGCTTTGCTTCAAGATAGGTTATTTTTAGAGCTCTTTCTGCTTGTTTAATTAAGGGGATGTTTTCCGGTGCTTTATCTGGTTTGTTTGCATTGCGGACAGAAGCATCTATAGTGCGTCTTAAATCATCTAAGTCTACACTTAAATAATTGAGTATTTGGATAGCCATTCCATCCCCATCTCGAATAATCCCCAATAATAAATGTTCTAAGCCAATATAACTATTCCCTAGACGAATAGCTTCTTCACGGCTATACGTAAGTACATTTTTTACTCTTTGCGAAAATTTTGCTTCCATAAAAGTCGATATCTCTATTCAAAATTAGTCAAATATTAGTCAAGTAGTACGATAAATTCAATTATCAATAATAATGCCATTGAATATTTCACGCTTGAATAATTTAAACATAATTAATATTTATACATCAGTTGACTGAAAATAGGGCATTTTAGCAAATAAAAGTACTGACAAATCTATACGTTGATGGTATTTAGTTTACATTTTTTCAACAGTTTTCTGTTAGTAATAAAAACTTGCTAAAATACTGGGAGTGTAAAGAAAAAATCATTATTTTCGTATGTTCTTAATGGTTATTCTAACCATTTAATATAGAGTTGATTAACGAAAGATAATATGCAAGAAGGAGAAAAGATAGTTCAGGTTAATATTGAAGATCAAATGAAATCGGCTTATATCGATTATTCGATGTCGGTTATTGTGTCGAGAGCCTTGCCTGATGTTAGAGATGGATTGAAACCAGTACATAGAAGAATATTATATGGTATGGAAGAATTAGGTGTAACACCTGATAAAACATATAAAAAATCAGCCCGTATTGTTGGGGATGTAATGGGGAAATACCACCCTCATGGAGACACTGCAATTTATGACGCGATGGTACGTATGGCACAGACATTTAGTTATCGTTA
>JBFFMB010000241.1:0-3784 GCA_041554455.1 Bacteroidales bacterium | reverse complement strand
TTAAAACATGATGAAAATGGATTCAATATCGTTAGCACATTCAGAGTAGAGGGTGGAATAGAAAGACAACATTGCTCTCATCCTGTAATTCATAATGGCCGATTATATATAAGGCATGATAACAGTTTGTTTGTGTATGATATATCCGACAAATAATACTTCTATGATAAAAAAAACGTTTCATGGTTTAGTATGCGTACTGATAGTACTTCTTTTTATTCAATGTAGTTCTGAGCCTGAGATTGCTCAATGGCGCGGTCCTAATCGTGATGGGGTTTATCCTGAAAACGGTCTGTTAAAAAAATGGCCAACTGATGGCCCAGAATTGCTTTGGAAATTTGAAGACTTAGGGATTGGTCATTCTTCTGCAGCAGTCATATCTGATAAAGTTTATACATCTGGTACATTAGAAGATAGTATAACATATGTTTTTGCATTTAATATAGATGGAGAACTATTGTGGAAAAAACCTTTGGGCAAAGAGTGGATGACCTCATTCCCAGGAACGCATTCGACACCTCTCATTTATGACGAGTATGGATATCAAATGACTTCTTTAGGGGTAATTTATTGTTTTAGTTCTGAAACTGGTGATATTATTTGGAAGCGGGATTTGCTTAGTGAATTTGATGGAAAGAATATTATGCATGGGATGACTGAGAATTTACTCATTGATGGTGCAAAAATATTTTGTACGCCCGGAGGTGAAAAATCCAATGTTTTGGCATTAAATAGATTTTCGGGAGAACTAATTTGGGAAAGCTCTGCAAATGGTCAGATATCATCAGATTGTTCGCCAATTATTATTAATCATGCTAGTAAAAAATATTTTATCACATTAACAGCCAATTCAGTTATAGCTCTTGATAGTGATAATGGCGACTTTATCTGGAGTCATCCATTAACTTACGAATGGAAATTTCATGCAAGCACACCTATCTATAATGATGGTAAGTTATTTGTGATTGATGGATTTGAAAATGGAAGTCCGATGTTGGAAATTGCTGAAGATGGGAAGTCTGTCAAAGAAATATGGAAAGATTATCATATTGAGGATTATTTGGGAGATGCTGTTTTACTCAACGGTTATTTATACGGAGGTACACGACATTATGATAGTAGTTGGTATTGCCTTGATTGGAATACAGGTGAATTAATGTATTCGTCTCGTATGATCGAAGCTGGAAGTATAATCGCTGCTGATGGATTGCTATATTGTTATGCTTTTAATGGAGAATTGGCTTTAATTGAACCATCTCCAAATGGTTTTAAAAAACGTAGTTCTTTTCAAATTGGTTCAAAAAGACCAGACCATTGGGCTCCTGTTGTTATAAAAGATGGGCGAATGTATGTTCGCTACTCAAAAAGCTTATTTGTATACAATATCAAAAAATAATTCCTAGTGATTTTGTATCTTCGGACTTGGAAAGATGAAATTTAAATATATTGCTGAACACAGATTGTAATTGCTAGAATATGCCAAAGAGAAGGATCGAAATAGCTGTGGTTTTTTTTACCATTTTAACAAGTCTTATTGTTTTCGTTTATTGGTTTTTATATAATCCAACAAACAATCTTTCGGTTAGCTTACCGGGAATGGATAATCGTCCGGCATTGCCTGACGGTGCTTCTGAAAATATTAAGATTGGAGCTAGTTTTATGCAATATGCAACGCACACCTCTGAACTTCAGGGTAAGTGGACTGGTTTTCGTGGCGCTGATTTTGACAATGTCAATAAAGAAAATATCTCTCTAATTGATAACTGGGGTGAAGGGCCCGATATTCGTTGGGAAATTGAACTGGGAGAAGGTCATGCAGCTCCTGTTATTTATAATGGAAAAGTCTACGTACTCGATTACGTTGAACAAAGGAATACAGATGCTTTGCGTTGTTTTTCATTGGAAACAGGAGAAGAGCTCTGGAGTCGTTGGTATATGGTTAAAGTAAAACGTAATCATGGTATGTCTCGAACCGTACCGGTCATTACTGATAAATATTTGATTACTATGGGGCCGCGTTGTCATGTAATGTGTGTGAATCCTGAAACAGGGGATCTCTTATGGGGCAAGGACTTGGTAAGAGAATATGGAACCGAAGTCCCCTTTTGGTATACCGGTCAATGTCCAATTATTGTTGATGATGTAGCCATTTTAGCACCTGGCGGAACTTCGTTAATCATAGGAGTGGATTGTGCCACTGGTGAAGTGCTCTGGGATACGCCCAATACGGATCGTTGGCAAATGTCGCATTCATCCATTATGCCGATGACTTTTGAGGGTAAGAAAATGTATGTATATGCTGCTGTAGGGGGGATTTGCGGTATTTCTGCCGAAGGCGATGATGTCGGACAAATCTTGTGGAAAACTACCGCTTTTAATCCAAATGTAGTGGCTCCTTCACCTGTTATTCTTGAGAATGGACGTTTTTATATAACTGCAGGTTATGGGGCTGGTGCGGCTTTATTTCAATTAGTAAAAAATGGCAATGTCTTTTCAGTTGAACTCATTCAGAAATATAAACCTTCCGATGGAATTGCAGCAGAACAACAAACACCCATTTATTATAGAGGACGTATGTTTGGGATATTGCCAAAGGATGCCGCTGGATTGCGAAATCAATTCGTCTGTGTAGATCCTAATGATTGTCAAAATATTTTATGGACAAGTGGGAAGTCTGATCGTTTTGGTTTAGGCCCTTATATCATTGCTGATAATAAATTCTTTATCTTGAATGATGATGGAATGTTAACCATTGCGAGAGTGAATCTGAATTCTTTCGAATTATTAGATAAACAAAAAGTGATGGATGGTCAGGATGCATGGGGCCCATTTGCAATTGCTGATGGGTATATGTTGATGAGAGATTCAAAACGAATGTTATGTATAAATATTAGGGCTAATAAGTAAATCTTAAAGAGATGAAACCAAAATATATACTTATTCTTTCGGTAATCCTATTGCTAGTTATAGTTGCTTTTATGGCCAAAGATCTCTTTTATTCGGGAAGCCCTAATCCGGAAAATATTTATGAATACGATCTTAAGAAACTTAAAGAGATAGATTCGTCCTTAATTTGTTATAAGGAAGTTCAGCAATTTAAACCTAAAACGGATTATTTGTTTGGCATTACGATAGATGCCAAAGACAATCTTTATGTTTCTGGAAATGAAATCCTCTTTATTTATGAAGCAAATGGTAATTTAATAAACTCATTTGCATTGGGAGGCAATGCTTACTGTCTCGGCGTTTCGGAATCAGGATTAATTTATATGGGAATGCCTGGGCATGTTGAAGTCTGGAATGCTCAAGGCGAAAAATTAGACTCTTGGGAGAGTATGGGAGATAAAGCAATTTTTACATCCATTGCGGTAAATGATGAATCTGTTTTTGTGGCCGATGCTGGTAATAAAGTGGTTTATCATTACAATCTAAAAGGGGAGCTTCAAAATAGAATTGGCGAAAAGAATACAGAAAATGGAAAACTCGGATTCATTTTACCAAGTCCTTATTTTGATTTGCTAATAGGAAGAAATAATGAATTGTGGGTTGTAAATCCTGGAATTCACCAATTAGAGCATTATCGATCCGATGGAGAATTAATTTCTTCTTGGAAAAAAACATCCATGCAATTGGATGGCTTTAGTGGTTGCTGCAATCCTTCGCATATTGCCATGCTCTCAAATGGATCATTTGTAACAAGCGAAAAAGGAATTGAAAGAGTTAAAATTCATCAACCAAACGGTGATTTTGAATGTGTTGTTGCTAGCCCTGATAATTTTATTAG
>JBFFMB010000240.1:0-3795 GCA_041554455.1 Bacteroidales bacterium | reverse complement strand
TCAATTGTTTTAAAAGGCATTAAAAAAGCCCACGATTTAAATCGTGGGCTTTTTAATTATATAAGATTATTATTAATCTTCATAAGATGCTAAAGGTGCACAAGTACACATCAGATTACGATCTCCAAATGCATCGTCAATCTTAGTCACTGCTGGCCAGTATTTATCAATATTCGACCAAGGCTTTGGATAAGCAGCTTTTTGACGGCTATATGGGAATACCCATTCATCGGCAGTCACCATTTCAGCGGTATGAGGTGCTTTACAAACCACATTATTTCCTTGTTCAGCTTTACCTTCTTCCACTTCTCTGATCTCTTCGCGAATAGCAATCATCGCATCAATAAATCGATCCAATTCGTATAAAGGCTCACTTTCGGTTGGTTCAACCATTAGTGTTCCATGAACAGGGAAAGCAACTGTTGGCGCATGGAAACCGTAATCCATCAATCGTTTCGCTAAATCAATGACGGGAATATTGGCTGTTTTATGGAATTCGTTACAATCCAAAATCATTTCGTGACCCACTCTACCGTTTAAACCGGTATAATAGATTTTATAATGCCCTTCTAAAGATGTTTTTAAATAATTTGCATTTAAAATAGCATATTTGGTAGCTTCCGTTAAACCATTGCCTCCAAGCAATTTTATATAAGCGTAAGAAATTGTTAAAACCAACGCACTTCCGTAAGGAGCAGCAGAAACGGCATGAATTCCATTTTTGCCTCCTGTTTCAGACATAATATGTTTTGGTAGAAATTCAACCAAATGTTTGGCAACGCCTATTGGGCCAACACCTGGTCCACCACCACCGTGAGGAATGGCAAAGGTTTTATGTAAATTCAAATGGCAAACATCAGCGCCAATCAAACCCGGATTGGTTAAGCCAACCTGTGCATTCATATTGGCTCCATCCATATATACTTGGCCGCCATTGTTGTGAATGATATCCATAACTTCCAAGATGCCTTCTACAAAAACACCGTGTGTAGAAGGATAAGTGACCATTAAAGCAGCTAAATTATCTTTATGCTCTTCCGCTTTCGCGCGAAGATCATTCAAATCAATATTTCCGAGTTCATCGCATTTGGTCACCACTACCTTCATGCCGGCCATCACTGCGGATGCAGGATTGGTTCCGTGAGCCGAAGCAGGAATCAAACAAATATTACGATGGCCTTCGCCTTTGCTTTGTAAGTAGGCATTGATTACTGCTAAACCTGCATATTCGCCATAGGCACCAGAATTAGGCATAAAGGTCATGGCTGCAAATCCAGTGATCTCACTCAAATCTTTATCCAATTGATTGATAAGTTCTGCATAACCTTCCGCTTGATCGCTAGGCACGAAGGGGTGGATCGCTCCAAATTCCGGCCAGCTTAATGGGAATAATTCCGCAGCTGCATTTAGTTTCATCGTACATGATCCCAATGGAATCATTGAGCGATTCAGTGACAGATCTTTGATTTCTAATTTTTTGATATAACGCATCATCTCTGTTTCTGAGTGATGTGAATTGAAGATTTTATGCGTCATAAATTTGCTGGTTCTGATAAAATCAGCATGCAAATCGATGGTTTGACAAGCTTCGCAATATTCTTGATCAACATAATGCTTTTTATTGGCGGTAGCCAATATGCGAACGATGTTTTGAATATCCTCTTTGCAATTGGTTGTTTCATCCAAACTAATGCCAAAATGGGTATCATCAATATAACGGAAGTTGATTTGTTTCGCCAAAGCTAAGTCTTTGATCGTATCCATACTGACTCCCTCAGGAAGTTCAACATGCAATGTATCAAAGAAATCTTCGTTTAATTGTTTGTATCCAAAAACATATAATTCTTTATTTAAATAAACCGCCAAACAATGAATGTCTTCAACGATTTCTTTTAATCCTTCAGGACCATGATATACTCCATACATTCCCGACATAATAGCCAAAAGTGCCTGTGCTGTACAAATGTTTGAGGTTGCACGTTCGCGTTTGATGTGTTGTTCGCGGGTTTGTAGAGCCATTCGTAAAGCCGGATTTCCATTGGCATCTTGAGATACTCCAATGATACGACCGGGAATATTCCGTTTAAAATCTTCGGTGGTTGCAAAATAAGCTGCATGAGGCCCCCCATATCCCATCGGAATTCCAAAGCGTTGGGTTGTTCCAACAGCAACATCAGCACCCCATTCACCCGGAGGGGTTAGAAGGCATAAACTCAATAGATCAGCAGCAGCAACTACTTTTGCACCTGCGCTATGTGCTTTTTCAACAAAGTTTTTATAATTGTAGATAGCTCCGAATTGATCGGGATATTGAACCAAAGCACCAAATACCATTTCGCTAAATTCAAAGGTATCGCACTCACCGAATACCAATTCGATATTTAAGGCTGCAGAACGATTCTTCAAAACATCAATGGTTTGTGGCATCACATTATTGCACACAAAAAATTGATTCACTCCGGCTTTTAATTGTGCTCTTGAACGAGCATTGAACAACATAATCATGGCTTCGGCCGCAGCTGTAGCTTCATCCAATAATGAAGCATTGGCCATTGGTAAACCCGTTAAATCGGCCACCATGGTTTGAAAATTCAACAAAGCCTCTAAACGACCTTGAGAAATCTCAGCCTGATAAGGCGTATAGGAAGTATACCATCCCGGATTTTCTAATATATTACGCAAGATAACGCCCGGTGTAATGGTATTATAATAACCCAAACCGATATAGGTTTTAAATATTTTATTTTTTGCTCCAATGGCTTTAATATGATTCAAATATTCAAACTCATTCATACCCGCGGGTAAGTTCATGGGCTTTTTCAAGCGGATGGCTTTTGGAATGGTTTCATCAATTAAAGCATCTACCGATGCAACTTGTATTTTATCGAGCATTTTCCGCGTTTCGGTATCGCGTGGCCCGTTATGACGTTTAATGAAATTATTAGTAAGCATTCAATTGTATGTTTAATGATTTACGAATAAAAATGTCTAAAAATTGATGCTGCAAAGGTAGGTATTTTTATAATTGATTAATACCGTTTTTAACATCTTGTTAATAATATAACAGCGGAGGTTTTAAATGTAAAATGTTTAATAAACAATGTTGAATATAGAAATGAGTATCTAGATACAAGTGACAAGACTTTAGATTTTAGACGCTAGACCTTAGGATAGAAAAAGCTTGTTGAGTAAATGTATTGAGAGTGATTGAACCAAGCCAAAAAAGTGCTGTTGAGCGAAGACGAAACACCCTTCCAGATACTCTTATTTTAAACCCATAAAAAACCTCAAGTTGTTTTTTAGAAACGAACAGGTCTTCTTGAACGAATAGACAGGTCTTCTTGAACAAATAGACAGGTCTTCTTGAACAAATAGACAAGTCTATTTAAATAACGTACTTATGGATACCCCTTAAATCTAAATATCCCTATTTGTTTTTTTTCTATATTTACTTTTGAAATTCAATAGAATGTTTTGTTTTTCTCCCCAAAACAAATAACAGAAGATTGATTATTTGAAATATAAAGAACATAAAAATCTGTGCTGTATGCCCCTGTGTGGGGGTGTTTATGGGAAAGTGTACCATATATATACTAGTTAGCAACAACAAGAAAAATAATATAACATGAATTTTTTAGGAAATATTATCTGGTTAATTTTTGGAGGACTAATAGTGGCTTTTGCGTATTTAGTATCAAGCATATTCCTATTTATAACAATCATAGGTATTCCTTTTGGACTCCAAACCTTTAAATTAGCTGGATTAGCTTTATCGCCATTTGGGAAGGATACTCG